>JANLTA010000428.1:0-9181 GCA_031362705.1 Gemmataceae bacterium
GGCCGAAGTATGATCAGAAAGTAACTGTGGAGTTTTCGTCGAGCGAGTGCCCTGTCAGCGTGTTTGTTTGCTTGAAACAGAACGAGCAATCGGTCGGTGCCGCCGCCGATGTGGGCCAATTGCATGCGGACCTGCTGGGCAGCGTGCAGAAAGCCACGTCCGGGACCATTGACTTGTCCATACCAGCTAAACAAGACTTTGCCGTACTGGTGATGGAAGCCAAGAAACGAACGACAGTGACATTGAAGCTAACCGGGAAGTAGACCGACTTAGGGCGTAACGAGCAGCAATTCCCGCGAATGGATTGAAGGCTTGGGCATCACTCGAGGCGTGGTTTCGTCAATCAACTGGTAATACACATTTCGTTGCCGCGGCTCGTACCCGAGTTCACGAATTGACCGTTTGATTTCTTCCAGCGACAGGTAGTAGACCGTGCCAGCGGCGGCGACGACGTTTTCCTCGATCATCAGGCTGCCCATGTCGTTGGCACCGTACAGCAGCGCGAGCTGGCCCACCTTCGGGCCTTGCGTCACCCACGATGACTGGATGTTCGGAATGTTGTCGAGGAACAGACGGGCGATGGCCTGGGTCTTGAGATACTCATGCGCGCCGGCTGGCGGATGATCGGCCATCTTGTGGCCTGGCTGGAATGTCCAGCAGATGAACGCGGTGAAACCGCCAGTCTCGTCCTGCAGATCCCGAAGTCGTTGTAAGTGCTCGACGCGCTCGGCTACAGTCTCGACATGGCCGAACATCATCGTGCTGGTGGAACGCCCGCCCAGTTTGTGCCACTGGCGGTGAACATCGAGCCATTCTTCGGTCATCACCTTGTTCACTGTTAATGCGGCCCGCACCCGATCGACGAGGATTTCCGCGCCGCCGCCGGGTAAACTCCCCATGCCGGCTGCTTTCAAGCGTTGCAATACCACCGGCAGCGGCAACTTGCTGATCTTGTGAATGTGCCAGATCTCCGACGCCGAGAAAGCGTGCAAATTGACTTGTGGGTACCGCGTGCGCAAGTCGTGCAAAAGTTCCTCATACCATTCAATTGTCAGCGATGGGTGGTTGCCACCCTGCATCAAAATCTGGTCGCCGCCCAGCTCGATCGTTTCTTCGATTTTCTTGTACAGCTCATCGCGCGACAAAACGTAAGCATCGCTGTCACTGGATTTGCGATAAAAAGCGCAGAAGTCGCAGACGGCGGCGCAAACGTTAGTGTAATTAATGTTGCGATCGATGTTGAAGGTGCGGTACGGCTCGGGGTGCAGCCGCCGACATACCGTGTCCGCAGCGCGGCCGAGTTTCACCAAGTCGGTACAGCCGAACAGAGCCACGCCTTCGTCAAAGGTGAGTCGCGTCCCATCAACCGCCTTAGCCAAAATGCTATCCACCGCTTGCATCAATTAGCAACTCCAGCAAAGTTGGTCATTGGTGGTACCAGCCCCAGTTCACTGGCCAATTCGGCGAATCGCTTCAGCCCGGCCAACTCGCGTGGCCCCAAATCATAACTTAGGACCGTGTCGAGGTATCGGCGGCAAAAGCCGGCCCCAAGTCCCAGCCGGGGAGCTTCGGCAGCCGCGATCGGCCCGGCGTTCGCCAGCCCACGGCATTTGGCTTCCTGCAGTGCCTTAACAATTGAACCGGAATCCACGCCTGGTCGCAACGCCCACACGGCGAACACAAACGGCAGGCCAGTCCAATTGGTCCATTCCTCGCCAAGGTCGTAGGCGTGCGCGAATCCGGGTAAACAGGCATGCATCGCCCGGTCGCCGATGAGTAGCACAGCATCAGTTGTCACGCGCTCGGGATCGTTGTCAATCGGAAGCGGTTCCAAACGCGGAGTCACTTCATAACGGAAGCGCGAGATGACCTGGACCAATGCCGCACTCGTGCGCGACCCAACATCCAGTGCAATACTGGCGATTTGCGGCCACGGCACTTTGCTGAACAGCGTGACGCTCAGCACCGGGCCACGACTGGCGATGGCAACGTCGGGAACGAGTGTGTAACAACCAGCCCGTAGGTATTCGACCACCGGAATCAAAGCAACATCAAGCTCACGGGCTGCCAGTTGGTCGGCAAGGCGGCTGGGCAGATCAAGTATCAACTTTGCATCAGGAACGAGTTGCTCGAGATCGTAAATCAATGGTTTGGTGTTGAGGTAATTGACGGCACCGATGCGAATGGGCTGAGCGGGTGCCCCTGCAGAAGTTGTTGTTTCGTCGTCCACTTCGCTAGTCCTATGTGCGAAACGCGAAAAATCGAGTGGGGAAAACAAGACACCCCGCTTCATCAGCGGGGTGTCTTGAGTGGAGGCGGCGGGAATCGAACCCGCGTCCCGTGGCGCTCTAGCGCCGACGTCTACGTGTGTAACCCCTCGTTTGTGGCGGCCCGAAGCCGCCGCGTTCGCCGATCCGTTCCCCGATGGGCCAAGCGTCGGATCAACTATCCGTGTGTAAGTTTAACTGTCGTCGCCCACGGCTCAACTCTTGCGAGCTTCTGACGACAGCGGTCCAGAATTACGACCGGATTGGCTTGACCCTCTGGCGAGATCAAGTGTCCGGAGCAACCCGTTTTATTAGGCTGCCAAAGCAAACTGCGGTTCAGCAGTTATCATTGTGACCGGCTTTTTACGTGGCCAACCGATCAACCACGACACGCAATCGACACCTCGGACTACCCGGTCGAAGCCTGGTCGCCCCCGATTCATCGAACACGGACATAGTATACCCGAAAAGTAAAGTCGCAACAACTGACTCCCAGGGCCAGCCCGGTCGGACATATCAGTTGTCAAAGAACACTCTCACTGGCGAAAAGCCACCAGCCCTGGATTCCGGCGCCCGATCCTCGATCCTCAATCCTCACACATAACTCCCTCGCCCCCGATATCCGCCCGCGCGCACTCCCACTCGCTGGAAAGGCGAATACCGCAGGCACTTGGGGTAATGTGGTCACGCTCGCTACGACCGCAGCGGCCAACCTTGTTGCCACACTCGAGGTGGGCGCGTGTGGCGCTTTGTTACTTGAGTTAAACTCAGCTGAGTCAACTCATTTGTCGCTGATGGCGAGGGGGAGGGTGGTGAGTTCGTTTAAGCGACAGATACGCCGGATCGTTTTGTCCCGCGGCATCGCCTTTCAACAGACACCAACTCATCCGGGAATTCCGTTGACTTCACAGAGGGAAAACCGATTCCGGCGTTGGTCTTCCCGCTGTAAAATCAACTCGATCCACGGGCCTCTTTATTTATGACGCCAATGAACGGACTGGATCCAAGCCCGCCACTTGCGTCAATTCATCGGCTCCGGAGGCCGACATACACAATTGTACACTACGACTTAGGAATAGCAAGCCTAGTAGCAAGAAAATCTCACAGGCTGCATCATGCCAATTGCAAGTCAAGCGGTCGTGGCCAGGATCAATGTGGCATATGGCGATATGTGAATATGTTGCCAGGCTCCCGCAAAGCCGGGAAGCGCGGCACGCAAAGTCCTTCACTCAACGACCACCGACACTTTTTGTTTCGGTGGGGTATGGTTGTTCCCGTGTCACTATGCGGTTCCAGTCGCCCTGACTTTCAGCATTTCTGTGCAAAAAACCTTGAGTCTCGCCAGAGGATCAACTACATAAACTACGTGTAATACCCCGAGAAGTTTCATCACGTTTCCGGAGCAGCCCATGAGCCGCCAGACGTTTCGCTCAAACCGACGGTTCATTCCACAAGTAGCGTGCCTTGAAGAACGGAGCGTTCCAGCCACAGTCGTGTGGGACGGCCAAGCCAACGACAAGCAATGGGGAACGGCCACTAACTGGTCAAGTGACAAACTGCCAACTCCTTCCGACGATGTAGTCATCGGATCCGGTTTCGGAACGATCAATATTGGACTGTCTGTTTCAATCATTAGTATCGACTGCCAATCAGCCCTAAAAATCAATAGCGGAATCATCAATATCAGTGTTGCTTCAACAATAAGTGGCTTGGATTTTTCTAGCGGTACGCTTGACGGTTTCGGAAACGTGACGGTCAGTAGTTCTTTCAACTGGTCGAGCGGCACGATGACGGGTGGCAGCGGGAAGTTGATATTGGCGGCCGGTGCCATTGGTACAGCGAGTGGCAACGCGGGCCGACAACTGGGCCGGACGCTTGAAGTGGCAGGGACGCTTACCTATTCCGGTTCCAATTGGACGTTCGGCACCGGAACGCCGGGCACGTTGAGTGTTTTACCTGGCGGCACGTTTGCCGCAATCGGCGACGGCGATTTTGGCAATAGTGGTCCGGGCGGCGCTATCGTCAATGCGGGTACATTCACAAGATCGGGATTGGGTACGACTTCGCTCGGCGGCAGTACTTCGTTGTCGAGTTCAGGTCAACTCAATGTGGCGTCGGGGACGTTACAGTTGAACGGCGGTGGTTCGTTGAGCGCCGGAGCCACGTTGTCTGCCGGTGCGGCTTTGGAAGTTGCGAGCGGCTCGTTTGCGCTGAACGCGGGAGCGGCTATAAGTGGTGCGGGGTCATTGGCCATTACCGGCGGTTCGCTGGTTGTTTCGGCAAATGCGACTGCCGCGAACTACTCGCAGTTCGGCGGAACCTTAGATGGCGGAGCGACACTCACTGTAACTGGCACCATGGATTGGTCGGGCGGCACGATGACAGGTGGCACGGGGAAGTTGGTCTTAGCGGCAGGTGCAACCGGTACGGCAACGGGCAACAGCGGTCGGCAGTTGGGTCGAACGCTGGAAGTGGCAGGAACATTCACTTATTCGGGCACCAATTGGACCTTCGGTTCCGGAACGGCGGGCACGCTGAGCGTGCAGCCCGGTGGCACATTCGCGGCCGTAGGCGACGGAGATTTTGGCAATAACGGTCCGGGTGGGGTCATCGTTAACGCCGGCACCTTTACGCGGTCAGGACTAGGCTCAACCCTACTAGGTGGCAGCGTTTCGTTGACGAACACTGGCAAGTTATCAATTGATGCGGGATCAGTTTTTGTTTCTGGCGGTTTTACAAACTTCAATGGCAGCTCCATTATTGGTGGCTCGTATGTTCTCACGGGTTTTCTTCAGTTTAATGCGGCGAAGATTTCCACTCTATCTGTGCCTTTAACTTTGATCGGTCCAGGCAGTGGCATTGTCGACCAAAATGGCAGCGATGCGTTGGCGTCTCTTGCGAATGTTTCGAATATGGGCAACCTTGTTCTGCTAAATGGAGGCCTGCTCACCTCAACCGCATTGACCAACAACGGGAGCATAGTCGTAGACGGAGCAAGTTCATTGACCCTCTCCGGCGCATACATTCAAAACAGCGGATCAACAATTGTCAACGGAAAGCTAACGGCAACAAGTGGTGCAACAATTTCCGGTGGCGCATTCACGGGTGTGGGGTCGGTGCAGGCATCCGTTAACAACGTCATGGGAACAGTCGCTCCCGGCTCACCTCTCGGGAAACTCACTGCTGGCAACTACACGCAATCCGGAAATCTTGGTTTGGAAATCAATGGTACCGTCGCAGGTGTAAGCTACGATCAGCTAGCGGTACAAGGGGTGGTAACGCTTGGAGGGACGGTCACACCAACGATTGGCTTCAGTGCAAAAGTCGGAGATGTCTTTACGGTAATTGATAACGACGGCACGGATTCCGTTGACGGAACGTTTAATTCTCTCGCGGAAGGTGATTCTTTGACAGCACAGGGTTACGAACTGCAAGTCAGCTACTTGGGCGGCTCTGGAAACGATGTCACGTTGAAAGTGACGACGGTACCTTTGCCACCGGCAACATTCTCGACGCTTGCTATAAACGACGGCTCTGCCCAACGTTCGCGACTGACCAGCCTGCATGTCACTTTCAGTCAAATCGTATCGCTACCGGCAAATCCAGCAGACGCATTTCAATTGAAACGACAATTGGGCGACATCCCGGTCAATTTGAGCGCAGTACATGCCGGTAACGCCGTGACCATTTCCTTTGTCTCCGGACCGATGGATTTTGGCTCGTTGGCCGATGGTCGGTACACCCTCACCATGATTGCGTCAAAAATCAACATGGGCAATTTCGACGGCAACGGCGATGGAATGCCGGGTGATGATTTTTCGCTTGTTGGCACACCTGCCAATGGCCTCTTCCGACTCTTCGGCGATGCAGATGGCGATGGCACGGTTGCCGCCAATGACTTTATCCAGTTCCGCTTGGCGCTTGGTGGCAGTAATCCAATCTTCGACTTTGATGGCGATGGCGCAGTGGCAGCCAGCGACTTTATCCAATTCCGATTGCGGTTCGGCGGATCAATTTGAATGTCGAACACGCAATACTGAAGTCGGAGGTATGAAACCAGAGTGGGAACAATCAGATCATGGGTACGCAGTCGCCTGGAAGCGGCACCGCCAACGAAAAAAGGCGGCCCCAAATGAGGCCGCCTTCGTAGATGCAAGTTAAACGTCACGCGACCAGCAAATCAACCAGCTTTTTGAGATGGCTCATTCCGCCGAGGCGCGCGGCGAGTTTGCGGACCTCGACGACGGCTTGCACGGGATTGGCCAAGCCGGCTTCCTGGGCGGCCGCACCAGCGGCGTCGCGACGCTGTTTGTATTTCTTCGACTTCATGTGGGCCTTGATTGCATAGACATGATTCGCAAGAACCTTGACGCCTCGTTCGCCAAGTATTTTGACGATGGCGCTGGGTTTCGCGCGTGGATTCGACTTGAGTTCATCCCGAATCTGATCCGCCTTGGATGGGCCTTCGCTGTCTTTACGCGGTCGTGCCATTCTGTCCGATTCTCCCCGAGCGATTACGGGGGCGATTGTTTGATATGGGTGAATAATCTACATTACGAATTATGGACTGAATCGTCCATTAGTTGGATGGTATTTGTGATTAATATGTAACAATTCGTTACAATAGTGAACGATTCAACCATAGTTGAGTTCCTGCGTTTCCAGACATCGACATCAATGTTGTCTTGCCGCCTTTCAACATTTCAACCACAATATCACGGCCAAGCCTGTTGAGTCACTCATGTCCGCGAGTCAGGATTCCGCTCAATCGTCAACCGCGCCGGATCGCGGCACGTCCATGACATTAATGGGTCGATTGCGAGGTAACGAAGCGGCGGCGTGGGAGCGGTTGTTTCATCTTTATGGGCCATTGGTGAAATACTGGTGCGGGCGGTGGGGCCTGGGGCCTGATGACGCCGATGATGTGACACAAGAAGTGTTTCGTGCCGTTTCCGGCGGGTTCCAACAGTTTCGCCACGACCAGCCCGGTGATACGTTTCGTGGTTGGTTGCGCGGTGTCACACGAAATCAACTGTTAATGCATCTGCGCCGGGCTAAACGGCAACCCACCGGTTCGGGCGGTACCGATGCGTTTTTGCGTATGCAGGATTTGGCCGAGGCATCGCTGTCGGCTCCGATCGAGGATGACCCGGCGACGGAAGTCAGTGCGCTTTACCGCCGTGCGCTCGAATTGGTCCGTAGTGAATTTGAAGAGAAAACGTGGACGGCGTTTTGGCGCAATGTTGTGGATGGTCAGACGCCGGATATGATCGCGGCGGAGACAGGCGTCAGTGCGGCCGCGGTGCGTAAGGCCAAGTCCCGGGTGTTGCGGCGACTGAAGGAAGAAGTCGGCGAACTTATCGATTAATCGTTGTACTACCTGTCAACTGATCGATGGCCGCCCGAATGTCTTCGACAGAACCATCTGCCGGCATGGGGACTTCCCAAACCCGCGCACCATTGGGGCCGGCCCCGACGATCAATCTGCCGTCCGGAGTGAAGGCCACCATTTCCGCGGAGCTGCCCAGTTGTCGCGGTGGTCCCAGTGGTTGCCCGGTGGCCAGATCCCAAAGGCGGACGGTGTGATCGTCGCCACCGGTTGCGACAACCCGGCCGTCGGGACTGAACGTCAATGCACCTTGGCCGCTCCGGCTATGAGGTAAGGGCCGGCCTTTGCGATCGCCCGTCGCGATATCCCAGAGTTGCGCGGTGCGACCGTACGCACTGCCTGTCAACAGAGTCTTACCATCGGGACTGATCGCGCAGCTAAAATCCCATTCATACCGTGGAAATGTACGCAGAAGTCGGCCAGTATTTAGATCCCACTGCCGCGCTGGCCGCCCATAGTGTGTTGTCATCACGGTTTGGCTACCATTTCGACTGGCGACCTGATTCGCGTCCGTCGTATCATTCGAGAGAGTTGATTTGATGGTGAGGTCGGCGGCGTTCCACAATTGTATCGGTGCGTTTTGATACGACAGCAAGATGGTTTCTCCGCCATCCAAATAAGTGAAAACGCGCACCGTGCCACTTGGCGACCATGTCCGGACGCATTCCCCCGAAATGGGGTTCCAAAACTTGATGGGGCCGGCTTCCAAGCCAACGGTGACGAGCGTGTCACCAGTTGGACTCCATACCAGGCAACGGATGGCTTTGCCGTGAAGGAGTGTCGGGCCAATGACTTTCCTCTGAGTCAGATCCCACAATCGGACCACGCCGTCGGCGTCACCCACCGCCAATATTGGTTGATGCGGGTGCATAGCGACTTTCGGCGCCTTGATGTCTTGAAATAGCGGCGGCGCAGCCAGTGGTTCGGCGGCGAGATCCCAGAGCCGCGCCGTGGTACCAGCGGTGGCGGTCATCGCCGTTCTGCCATCCTCGGAAAATTCAACGACTTTGGCGGTGCCGCCAGCGGCCAAGATGTTGCCGATCTGTTGTCCGCTGGTAGTTTCGAGCAGAACCACGGAGCCATCGCCGGTGCCTGTCAGCAGTCGGTTCCCATCGGGGCTGAATGCCAACGACCAGACCGGGAACAGATATGGTCGCGGGGGGCTGAGTGGTTTGCCTGCGGCTTGCGCGTCCCACACAGCACCCGTCCTCGCGCGCCAAAGTCTTGCTTCGCCAGTTTTTCGCCGCCAAACATCGCCCACGGGATCGGAATTGACCACGCTGCCCGTAGCCAGGTATTGTCCGTCACGGCTGAATGCGACGGATTTGACCAATCCGTTGTGCAGCATCTCCGCGCCGATCTTTGCTCCGGTTTCACGATCCCAGAATTGGGCCACTCGACCTTTGTCACCGGTGACGATGCTGCGACCGTCCGGGCAAAACGCGACGACGCTGATGGCGTCGGCATGGATCAAAGGCGTGCCTTGCGGTTTGCCTGTGGCCGCGTCCCAAAGCCGCGCGGCTTT
>JANLTA010000461.1:0-1675 GCA_031362705.1 Gemmataceae bacterium
CTCAAACAGATCCTTAATGCGGCTCCGGAAGTCGAAGACGAAACAGAGGAGGACGACGACTCCATCAGCGAAAAAGTCGCTTACGATAAGATCGACGGTGCGGAACATATCGACAAAGTCATCGCCATCGACCAAGCACCAATTGGCCGCACACCGCGTTCGAATCCGGGAACGTACATCAAAGTGTTCGACGAGATTCGCTCACTCTACGCCATGGTGACTGACGCTAAGACACGCGGCTACCAGCCCGGGCGCTTTAGTTTCAACCGGCCGGGCGGCCGCTGCGAAGCCTGCGAGGGCAACGGCTCGAATCGCCTGGAGATGGATTTCCTCGCTGATGTGTGGGTGACATGCCCCGTGTGTTCCGGCCGGCGTTTCAATCACGAGACGCTCCAAGTCCGCTATCGTGGCAAGTCGATTCATGACGTGCTGGAAATGGACGTGCAGGACGCGCTGGTGCATTTTGAGCATGTGCCCAAGGTCCGGGCCATGCTGCAGACATTGCACGAAGTCGGGCTTGATTACATCAAACTCGGGCAACCTTCGCCGACCCTCTCCGGCGGTGAGGCACAGCGTATCAAACTCGCTAAGGAACTTTGCCGCCGAAGCACGGGCAAGACGCTGTACATCCTTGATGAGCCAACCACGGGACTGCACTTTGCCGACGTGAAAAAGTTGCTTGAAGTGCTTCACCGGTTTGTCGAAGAAGGCAACACGGTATTGGTCATCGAACACAACCTCGACGTGATCAAGACGGCCGACTGGGTGATTGACCTTGGCCCCGATGGCGGCTCCGGTGGCGGCGAAATTGTAGTCGCCGGCACGCCGGAACAGGTCGCCAAGTGCCGTGCATCCTTTACGGGGCAAGTGTTGGCACACGTATTGAAACCGCAACTGGCAAAAGTGAACCTCAAGAAAGTTAAGCCACAAGCGGTGGCGCGGCAGGGGAAGATTGAGAACATCCGTGTCGAAGGCGCTCGACAGCATAATCTCAAGGACGTGACGGTCAACATTCCGCGCGAACGCATGACTGTGTGTTCCGGCCCCAGCGGCTCCGGTAAAAGCAGCTTGGCCATTGACACGGTGTACGCCGAGGGCCAGCGGCGCTATGTGGAATCGCTTTCGAGTTACGCGCGGCAGTTTCTTGGTCAGGTACAGAAGCCACGAGTGGATCGCATCGAAGGCCTGTCGCCTGCAATCAGCATTGAACAGAAGACGACGAGCAAGAGTCCTCGCTCGACCGTAGGCACAGTCACTGAGGTCTATGACTACTTGCGAGTATTATTCGCCCGGCTCGGTCAGCCGTATTGTCCCAAGTGTCAAATTGCAGTCGGCACGCAAACGGGTGACGAGATCATCGAAAAGGTAATGTCGTTACCCGACGGCGGCAAATACTACATCCTGGCTCCGGTGGTTCGACGCGGGCAGGAGAAGTTCGACGCCATTTTCGCCGAGGTGCGCCGAGCCGGCTACAACCGCGTCCGCATCGATGGCGTTTCCCACGGCCTCGACGCCTTGCCGACCATTGACCATCGCCGAAAGCATGACATTGAAGTCGTAGTGGATCGCATCGTCATCCGATCCGGGCAACGGACACGCATTGCCGACGCCATCGAACAGGCGTTGAGTATCGGCCAGGGTGTCGTCCGCATCGCCGAAGTGAACACGGATCGGC
>JANLTA010000466.1:0-3375 GCA_031362705.1 Gemmataceae bacterium
GGCGGCGGTATCTACACCAACGCCGTTACCGCGTTCATAGATCGCTCGCTGGTCAATGGCAACACGGCCGGTCAATTCGGCGGCGGCATATGCCTTGTCCCAGTCAATAGCAACGCATTGCCCGTGGTCCGCAACTGCACGCTGACTGGCAACACGGCCGCCCGGTTCGGCGGCGGCATTGATGTCTATCTCGGCTACGGCGTCCAGACCATCATCGGCTGCACCATTGTCGGCAACGTTGTGACTGGCTCGGTTGCCACCGAGGGCGGCGGCGGGTTGTCTCGTCACGGATCGGGCACCGGGTTACTGACGGTCGAAAGCTGCATCATCGCCAACAATACCAATTCAGTAAACCCGGATGCGCTCGGGGCATTCACCGCCAATAATAATCTGGTCGAAATAACAACCGGCGCCACTCTCACTGGCACGGGCAACGTGGTCGGCCTCGATCCAAATCTTGGGTCTATCACGAACAATGGCGGCCTGACGCAGTCATTTCTGCCCAACGCCGGTAGCCCGGCAATCAATGCGGGCAAGAACAGTTCACCGGGAGCCGCCTTCGATCAGCGCGGCAGCGGCTTCACGCGCTCCTATGGTAAGACCGATATCGGTTCCATTGAGGTGATCGATCCGGCCACGCCGAATGCCTCGACTCCACTGGTGAATATCACGGCGACCAGCGACTCGGCTTACATCGTCACTGTGACCTACACTGATGACACCGCCATCGATACTGGCACTCTCGACGGCAACGATATTCGCATCACCGGGCCGAATGCGTTCAATCAACTGGCAACGTTCGTGAGCTTCACCGGTGGCCCGGGTGTCGTCGTCGCCACGTATTCGTTTAACCCACCGGGCGGCATCTGGGATGGGGCCGACTTGGGCACCTACACCGTGTCGCTGGAACTGGGCCAGGTCAGCGATACCTTGGCCAATGCGGTGCCGTCCGGTGCCCTTGGCAATTTCCTCGTGGACTTTGGCCGCAATCTTGTAGTGACTACGACGGCCAACGCCGGCGTTGGCTCGCTACGCCAGGCCCTGCTCGACGCGAACTTCTCGCTGACACCGGACACGATTACGTTTGACCCCATTGTGTTCCCAGTTGGTGGTGCAACGATTACGTTGTCGGCGGTCATCCCGATTGATTCGCCGGTGACGATCTCCGGGCTTGGAGCCAGTCGAGTCACGATCAGCGGCAACGACGTCGTGCGCATTTTCCAGTTCAACAATCTGCCCGGACAGCCGACGAGCGCGATCAGCAATGTCACGTTGACTAAGGGCCGCACTACGGGTGGTGCTACTACCGACCGCGGCGCCGCGATCTTCATCAACAACGGCAGCGACATCGTCAACATTGCCAATGTCACGTTCACGAGCAACAAAGCGACGGGTGCTCGCGGTGGCGCAATCGGCATCAATACTAATGCCATCGTTACAATCTCGGGCAGCACCTTCACGGGCAACCAGGGGTTGAATGCCGGCGGGGCGATCACGCTGTATGGCAACGGCAATTTGACTGTCACCGATTCGACATTCACAACCAATGCGTCCACGAGCACCACCTCGCAAGGCGGTGCCGTCTTCGTTTACAGCGGCACGTTCACGGCCGACCGTGTGACTCTCAGCAGCAACACATCGGGCACGGGCACAAGCGGCGGCGGCGCGGCGATCGCGATCAATCAACCCACTGGTGCAGTTAATGTTGTGACCATCCGAAACAGCACGATTTCCACCAACGCGGCCGGCGCCGGCACGTTTGGCGGGGGCGGCATTTTGGTAAGTCGAACTTCCACCGGCACTCTCAATCTGAAGGTGCAGAACACCACAATCGTCCTCAATACGGCGGCGACGGGTGGCGGTGTCAGCTTCGTCGGCGCGGGTGCAGGTGCGCAGACGATTGCTTTCGACGGCACGATCATCGCCAAGAACACGGGTACCGCGCCGGACGTCAACGGTGCGATCAACGCGAACTTCAGCCTCATTGGACTCGATACCGGCGCGACGATCTCGGGAAGCAACAACGTTATTGGCACGGGAACAGCGGTTGATCCGTTGCTCGGTCCACTTGCGAGCAATGGCGGTTTGACCAAGACGCACGCTCTTCTCCTGGGCAGCCCCGCTATCGATGCGGGCTCGAACGTCGGCTTGTTGGGAACCGATCAACGTGGCGGCAACCGCGTGATCGGCACGCAGGCCGACATCGGCTCGTATGAGTTCAGCCCCGGCACGCCGGCGATGTTCGTCGTGACCAACCTCAACGACAATGGTGCCGGCTCGTTGCGCCAGGCAATCATCGACGCGAACACCAACGCATTTGCCACCGACACAATTACCTTTAACTCTGGCTTGAATGGAACGATCACGCTGACGAGCGGTGAAATGACGATCACCGACAGCCTGACGATCACCGGTTTGGCTGGTGGCGTGATCACCATCAGTGGTAACAATGCCAGCCGCATCTTCAATATCTCCGACCTGACAACTTTTGTCATGACAGTTACGATCACGGACTTGAACCTCACGGCCGGCAACGCGGCCGACGACGGCGGGGCGGTCTTTGTCGAAAACGAGAGCCTCACTCTCGACCGCGTCGTCATCACGAATAGCACCACCGCGGCCCAGGGTGGTGGTATCGGCATCGGTACTAATGGTGCACTGGTGCTGCGTAACAGTACCGTCTCCGGGAACACTGCCCCGACGGTCGGCGGTGTTGGCACCGGCGGGTACGGCGGCGGCATTTACTTCATGGATGGTGGTGACTTGACCATCGATAGCAGCACGGTCTCCGGCAACTCGGCGGCGCGCCAGGGCGGCGGCGTCTACTTCTTTGGCAAGGCCAACAGCGGCAGCATTCTTGTTCGCAACAGCACCATTTCCGGCAATAGCTCCGGTACCGATGGCGGCGGCATTATCGTCCGCAGCTTTACTGGCGACCTGACCGTCCGCAATTCGACGATCGCATTTAACACCGCGGCCACCGGCTCGGGCGGCGGCATCTCGTTGTTCGGCGCGACGGGCACTATCACGCTTGACAGCTCGATTGTCGCCAAGAACGTGAATGCCAGCGCACCGGATGTCGGCGGCAAAGTATCGGCGACATTCAGCCTCGTCGGCAATTCCACCGGTGCAACCCTTTCCGGCTCCAGCAACAAAGTGGGCGTCGATCCGTTGCTCGGGGCACTTGCCAATAACGGTGGCTTGACCCAAACACATGCACTGCTGCCCGGCAGCCCGGCTCTTAATAACGGAGCGAACTCGCAGTTCTTGACCACCGACCAGCGCGGGGCCAGCTTCAACAGGTCGGTTGGCCAGACCGACATCGGCGCATTCGAGGTGCAGACGGTGGCGGCCAAGGTGAATGGCGTCTCGATC
>JANLTA010000472.1:0-14229 GCA_031362705.1 Gemmataceae bacterium
CTTCGCCGCCAACTTCAAGACGCCGACGCTGGTCGTGCATGGCGAGAAGGACTATCGTGTTCCGGTGACCCAGGGCTTCGAGTATTACAACACGCTGCGGCAAAAAGGCGTGCCGACGCGGCTGCTCTACTTCCCCGACGAAAACCACTGGGTGCTGAAGGCCCACAACTCCTTCGTCTGGCACCGCGAGGTGTTCGCCTGGATCGAGAAGTACATCGGCAAAGGACCGGGATAAGGCCCCATGTCGGTGCGCTACCTTCGCTTTGACGGCAAGCATGGCAGTGCTTCTCCGTGGCCTACTGCCGGTTTCCTAGCCGGTATCGTATCCGATAAGATCGACATCCCGACGAATGGTCTCTGATTCCGAGCGGAGCAGACCGCGCATATTGGTCAGGGCTTTGGAGCCGACTTCACGAAGAACCCGGCCCTCAGCCACTCGGAAAATTGATCCCAAGTCGAAAGACATCGTTGCAACCTGTGTTGCCCCACGCAAGTACTCCGTTTCCTAGTCAGCACGACATTAGCCCAGCGTAGCCCGTGAGTTTGTTTCTCCGATGCGCAGCGGAGTAACGAAAGCCTCTTGGCGTTCGGCTCGACATGGTCCCGCGTTTTCTTGAGATCGGACATGATGCACCTGGGCGTCAACACGCGTGACAGAGGTCACGAAGTTGCAGACAATGAGAGTATAGTATACTCATGTACATTTGTCAAGGCCTTTGCACAAAAAGGGCCGA
This sequence comes from Gemmataceae bacterium, assembly GCA_031362705.1. Lineage (GTDB taxonomy): Bacteria > Planctomycetota > Planctomycetia > Gemmatales > Gemmataceae > JAIBBI01. Next base: position 735 of record JANLTA010000472.1, read on the forward strand.
GTTGCACGACATAATCGCCGACTTGCACAAAAACCCGATTGATCTCAATATCCAAGTGCTATGTAGACTCTTCTCCGCAAGCATTCAAAAAAGCCGCGTGTGTAACCATAGTGGGAAACGGCCTTTTCGTCCTCTTCGTAAGTGACGGAGAAGTAGCCGTCGATTAACCACCACTCCTCAACAATAAGATGACGATGCGGGTTGTTAAACGGATAGTCAGTCATGTATGCTTTGTCTGGCTTCCTGCCGATAATGGCGGCAACTTGGCCCCTTGTCATTCCATAGTCGATGCGGTCACCATCGTTAACTGAAAATGCGGTTCCAAGCGCCCACCACCACACCCCACCTGCCAGCACCAGCCCGACGAACACTACGAACCACAGCCGACGCCGACGAAGGATCATGGGGGTATTGTAGCCGAGTGATTGCATTCATTCGCATTCTTCCGCGGAGTTCGTGGCGCTCACAGTTTGCGGGTGATTTTGTATTGCGTTGAATCTCTTCGCGCTCCGCTACGGGGTACCTTCGCGTCGCGGGTAACCGCTGGTCATCGCTTTCCTCGCGTAGTCTACGTCTAATCTTCTCTGGAACTTCACATTGGTTTGTTAGACAAGTCTCTGCCGTCAGCGCGACGATCGCGTTTGGCGATGGACTCGCGAATTGCAATTCAAAACGGGGATCTGACACATGCGAAACGGACTGAAAATGTTGCGCCGGCGGCCGAGCTTGCAGACGCTGGAAGTGCGGGCGGTGCCAGCACTGTTGATCAACGAAGTGTTTTGCAATCCACCCGCGACCGACGATGGCCGGGAGTTCATCGAGATTCGCAACACAGCCGGCGCGGCTCCGCTGACCAATGTGTGGCTCCTGGAAGTGGAAGGCGATGGCACCAATGCGGGCACCATCGATAATGCGATCAATCTGTCGGCGCTACAGACGGGTGCCAATGGCTTGTTGATGATCGGGCATCTTTACGGCACCAACGGCACCACACCGTGGACGACGCTGGTCCATGCGGATACCAAACTCGCGGACATGAACCGACCCGGCGCGACCACAATTGAAAACGGCAACGCCACGATCATGTTGGTGACCGGCTTCACCGGCGCCGTGGCCACGGATTACGATGTGGACAATGATGGCGTCATCGAAACGCCGCCGTGGGCGACCGTGATTGACGCGGCGGGTTGGCTTGATGGCACGACACCGGGCAAGGTTTATTCGCCGGCGGCGTTGACGCAGACCAGCGGCACTTCGGACGGCATCACGCGATTCCCCACGAATAACACGGCACTTTCGGCGGCGGCGTGGTACAACGGCGACATCATCGCCATCGGCGGCACGCCGGACCTTGGGCGTGAATATGACGCGCTCAAAGCATCCTTGAATGTGCCGGCGGGTGGCAAACTCACACCGGGCGATGCCAACTTTGGCCTGGCGGTCCCGCCAACGATCGCGGCAATTCAGGTGAACGACGGTGCGGCTCATCGGTCCATGGTCACCAATTTCAAAGTCTCGTTTTCCGAAGCGGTGACGTTTCCCAACGGTGAGGCCGCCGCGTTTGTGTTGACGCGAACCGGGCCGAGCGGGCCGACGGGCGCTGTCAACCTCACGGCCGTTCAAGCCGGCAATGATGTCACGCTGACGGTCGCCAATGGCGGTGCCATCGGTCTGGATGGTAAATCGCTGGCCGACGGTTTATACACGTTGACGATTGTCGCCGCCAACGTGCAAGGCGCGGGCGGTCAACTCGACGGCGACAGCAATGGCACCGGCGGCGATGATCGTGTTTTCAACACGCATCGTCTGTTTGGAGACTTCGACGGTGACCGGACCGTGGCGGCATCGGACTTCATTCAGTTCCGGCTGGCGCTCGGTGGCACCAGCACCGCGTTCGATTTCGACGGCGACGGCAGCGTGTCGGCCGCGGACTTCATCCAGTTCCGATTGCGTTTCGGCGGCAGCGTGTAAATGCCAACAACTCGTTCCCGGGACTCGTCTCGGGAACGAGTGATTTCATTCTGGTGTTCAATTGGAGATGGAGTTCATGCGCCGTCGTGGTTTTACTTTGATTGAGTTGCTGGTCGTCATCGCCATTATTGCGATCCTCATTGGCTTATTGTTGCCGGCCGTGCAGAAGGTTCGCGAGTCCGCCAGTCGGATGCACTGCGCGAATAACCTTAAGCAGTTGACCCTGGCGATGCAAAACTATCACGTCGCACACGGCTATTTTCCCGCGGCGATGTATAGCCTGCCGGCCCCCAGCAATCCCTCGGGAACCCGGCACTCGTGGCGCGCCTTCACATTGTTTTTCATTGAAGAAGGGAGTTTGCAAAGTCTGTATCGGTTCAACAAGCACTGGCACGCTCCGGAAAATCTCGAAGCAGTGCAGACACAGGTGAAGACATTTCAATGCCCATCGGTGCCACAACGCGTCAGTGTCACCACCGTGGCGACTCTGACGTTTCCCAAGGGTCTGGGCGCCAATGACTATGAGACGATGAACGGCGTCAAGGATCAATGCCTTAATCCGCGGTATGTCGATCCTCTGCGCAGCCGCGGTGCGTTGTACAAGGAGAAGACGACGCGAATTGAAGACATAACCGATGGCACGTCTTCGACACTAATGATGGTGGAATGCGCTGCGCGACCGCAGCTATACTTCGGAGGCAAGACCACGGGCTTGCTTCACAATGAAGGCATGGGCTGGGCCGACCACACCGGTCCGTTTTCACTTGACGGCGCGACGCCCGATGGCATGACGCTCGGCAATTCGTTTATCGCCAGCAGTGGCGCGGTTACCGGCAACGCCTTGCGGCCAATGAATGCCACCAACCAGAACGAGGTCTTTTCATTTCATTACGGCGGCAGCAACGTCGGCTTCTGCGACGGTTCTGTCACGTTCATTCGTGACAGTGTGCCGATCACCGTATTCGCATCACTCGTGACCCGCGGCTTCGGCACCGGCGAGGAAATCCTGTCGGCGAGTTCATACTAGCGAGCTACGGCACATCGCCGGAATTTGCGAGGCCCCGGCCGCGCGTGAATAATCCATCCACTCATCTTCGCGCCTTGCCAGTTTCTCCAACTTCACATCCAGCCGACATCGCCACGCCTTCGATGATAGTGGTTGGAGGTGTGGCCAATGTGTCGGCTTGCATTGATTGTTGTCTTGATGGTGCCGTGCATTGCACAGGCCCAATACGGACGGGGTGGGTACTATCCTTCGGGGCCTTATTTTGGATATTGGACCGGGCCGGCTTTTGGTTATATGCCGGGGGCTTACGGCGGGCAGTGGTCGAATGGCTTTTCGCTTTATGGGCCGCCGGTGCCAACTTACGGCAGCATCCCCGGTTACTTTGGCGGGGCCGATCAGCGGTTGAGCAACTTTCCGGATAACCGGTACTTGTTCCCGGCGTATGGATACGGTCCCTACGGTTATGGTTACGGGCGCGGCGGTGTTGGCGTCGTCATCCCGTTGAATCAGCCGCGCCGTGAAGTGACTTTTATGGCCGGGCCGGCGGTGTGTGAGATTCATGTGCCGGCCGCCGATGCGGAACTGTTTGTGAATGGTGCAAAAGTCGAAGGCACGGGACTCGTGCGCAAGGTCATGGCGGACATGCCACCGCGCACTGGCACAACATGGGAACTCGAAGCACGCTGGTCCAGTGAAACGAGCATCGGCAGTGGCCGCCGCTGGGCCACGGTGCGAGCCGGCGAAGTGACTGTTATTGATTTTGCGGTGCCGGCAGGAGGGTGACTCTCAAGAAGTCACCGCTTGACGTATCGCCGAGTGAGACACAACACTTCACCAACACGCCGGTAAGGACGCCCACGGGAAACGTCACGTACCACATGACGATGGCAACCACGGGTCCAATTGCCCAGTTGATTAACAACGACCCGATGATAGGCGACAACACGCCCCATCCCACGGCCGTCACATAGGTTTGGCGGCGCAAGATGAATGCGAGTACCGACCAGAGCATTACCGACGGCGCAACGAACATGAAGGACTGCCCGTCGAACTCAGACAACTCACTGACCGGTTTGAACATTAATTGGTAGCCAACCACTGCCATCACGGTGGCAATCAGGGCTGTCAGTGTCAATCGAGTGATCCACAGCATCGCCGTCTCACTTCCCGGGGCCACTTGATTAACCGCGGAATCAACGAACGGCGCAACACCTCCAGCCGGGAGATACCACAATTCCCATTGAGTGTTTTCGGTTCCCGCGCTATACTCTGCCCCAGGCGACAGGGATGTTGCATGGACGCCGTCGAAATCCGGCCCCGCGTGGCCGACTTGGTTTATCACCTGTACGACCGGCCGCTGCACCCGGAGCTATTCGAGGTGCTGGCCGTTCGGAGCGTCGCCAAGCGCGATTATGTGTTGACGGTGCGCATCACGCGCACCGGCCATGCGATTTCCTGGGACAGTCCGTTGGGACATCTCACCGAAGTGGCGGCCACTGCCGGGGCGACTCTGCCGACACATCGTGCCCTGTTCCGGCACAAAATGCGCGGCGAACGCAGCGAGTCACTCAACTGGCGACCCGGACTCAAGTACCAAACCAGTTATCAAGTCGAATCACTGAACGACGAAGTGTACGAACACATCCACGACGAAATCCTCCGCGATGGCCTGAAGCGCGGCCTGCTGCACAACTTCCGCCCGCACAACCGCCTGGCCATGTCGCCGCTCGGTTTTGTGACGACGGAAGCGTGGGCGGGCAACCTGGTTGTTTCATCGTTTCACACGTTTCCGGAAGAGCGCACCGTCGTCAAAACGCAATCGCTGATCGAGCACTGCGGTTGATCTTCGCGGCGAGGTGCCGACAATGCCCGCATGGCGTTGACGCGGCAGGTAGTTCGCGAGATTGATCGGCGAGCGATTGAGGAGTACGGCATTCCCGGCGTGGTTCTCATGGAGAACGCGGGGCGGAATGCGGCCGAGTTGCTGCGCGATCTCAACCCGTTGCGGCTGCGTGTCGCCATTGTGTGCGGCCCCGGCAACAACGGCGGCGATGGTTTCGTCATGGCCCGCCATCTGGACCGGCTTGGGCTGACCGTCAACACGTATTTGTTCGCCGATCCCAATGCCCTCAGCGCCGACGCGGCGGTGAACTATCGCATTGTCGAATGCATGGGTTTGCCGATTACCGTGATGCCAGCACCGACAGCGAATCTGTTTCACGGCTATGGATGGGTCGTCGATGCTCTGTTCGGCACGGGTTTGACGCGGGCACCAGTGCCACCGTTTGATGCGGTGATCAATGCGATTAACGAAAGCAGCGCCCAGGTTCTCGCTGTTGATGTGCCATCGGGGTTGGACTGCGATGCCGGCCGGCCGCTCGGAGCGTGCGTTCGCGCTCATCATACTGTGACCTTCGTTGGTATGAAAGAAGGATTCTTGTACCCGGAAGCCCGGCCGTTTGTCGGCAATGTTCATTTTGCCGACATTGGTGCGCCGCGGCGGCTGATCGACGAATACCAAAAACCGTGAGCGATGATGGACGCGCTGGCCTTTATTGAGAAAGCGACCAAGACGAAGCCCGCGCCGCTGTTCGCGCTGACCGGCGACGAGGACTTTCTCAAGCGGCAGGCCCAGGCCAAGCTCGTGGCCGACATGCTGGACGACGCGGACCCCGAGTTTGCCATGACCACGTTTGTCGGCGACGTGGCCGTATGGTCCACCATCAAATCAGAACTTGACACACTGCCGTTCGTGGGACCGCGACGAGTAGTGTTGATAGAGCAAGCAGATCCATTTGTCACGGCGAATCGCAGTCAGTTGGAAAAGTATGTCGCCGCGGAAGGCAACCGTGGCGTGTTGCTGCTGGACGTGAAGTCGTGGCCGGGCAACACGAAGCTCGCAAAGGCCACAACCGCAACCACCATCATCGCCAAAGCTCCGGATCGGGGCAAGATGCGGGCTTGGTGTCAGGCGCGGACCAAGGCGGCGTATGATTGCGAACTTGCTGCCGACGCGGCCGAGTGGTTGATCGAATTGGTCGGCGGCGGATTGGGACAGATCGATCAGGAACTGGCTAAGTTGGCCTCTTTTGCCGGTGAGGGCAAAAAGATCACCCGGCCATTGGTCGAGAAGATGGTGGGCCGTACTCGGCAGGCCGAGACGTTCAAGATCTTTGACGCGATTGGTAATGGCCAAACGGCTGCCGCGCTGACGATCCTGCAACGACTGTACGAGCAAGGCGAAGAACCGATCGCACTTCTGGGCGCGTTTAGCTGGCAGCTCCGGCGATTGGGAGCGGTCAGCCGGCTGGCCCGTCGGACTTCGCTTCCGCAGGCGTTTGATCAATTGAGCGTGTCGCCGTTTTTTCGCAGTGGCCTCGAACAGCAACTGCGGCACCTGGGTCGCAGTCGCATGGATCGGCTCTACGATTGGATGATAGAAACGGACTTGGCCATGAAGGGATCCAGCCCGCTGCCGCCGGAGTTGATACTTGAACGGTTAGTAGTGAAGCTGGCGCGGGTGGAAAAACCAACAGCTGCGAGACGTTAGAACTATGCGAACGTTGATGTATTTGATCCGCCACGGTGCCACTGAGGCCAATCTCGCCAAGCCCGCACGGTTGCAAGGTCGCAGCGACGTACCGCTGGCCGCCTTGGGTGTGCGCCAGGCCGAAGCCACACGGGTTGCGTTGAGTCATCGTCAATTTGTCGCGGCCTACACATCGCCATTGGTTCGCGCTCGACGCACGGCCGAGATCATCGCGCCCTATCTCACGCCGCAATCGTTGGACGCATTCCGCGAATGCGATGTCGGCCGGTGGGAAGGTCTGGATTGGGATGCCATCCGCCGTGATGATGCCGAGGCCTACGCTCATTACATGGCTGACCCCGGCACTCACGGCTACCCCGACGGCGAGACCTTTGCCGACGTATTGGCCCGCACCACCCCCGCCTTCACTGAGTTGTTCCGCAAACACGAAGGCGAAGCCTTCCTGGTCGTCTCGCACCACGTCGTCAACCGAACCTATTTGGCGGCAACGTTAGGTTTGCCGCAACAAGCCGGCCGGGCCGTCGCGCTGGACAACTGCGGCATATCGGTGGTGGTGCAAACCCCGGAAAGAACGCGCGTCAAGATGTGGAACGCGACAGTTCACTTGCGCGAGTTGCATTTGGATGAGTGAGGGTCACGATTGTCGATAATCAATTGGATTGTTGCATCAGCGTCGTCTTGTTGTTTTTGTGTTTAGCCTCATACAGCCGCATATCCTGCGTGAACTCGCGCATCATCATCTGGTAGGATCGACGTACGCTTGCCAACTGTTCGCGGTCGAGGTCGGTGCGCTGTTCCAACTTGGCCAATCGCGCTTGCAAGTCACGCAACTTGTCCTGTGTATGTACATATCCGTCAGCGGTCAGTAGTTCCGTCATAGCACCAGCTCCGTAACACCTTTGGGTCGTTTCTTGCGATCCGTGGCAAACTGAGTGGTTGCCCACGCTTCGAAGTCGGCGTCATCCGCCGCCACGATGATCTGCAAGAACGGCCAAATCACATCCTCCGCGTCCAACCTCGAGCTATTTCGCGGATAATCGGAACCGGGCAATATCACCACATCCACATCATTGGGTGCCAATTTGCCCGTGACGTAGCTCCCGTTGACCAGCAGCCGTCGAACGCCCGACGACTTGGCCGCTGCGATAAAGCGCAATAATTCGTCTGTCTCAGCCTCACGTTCCTCGGAGCCTGTACCGAACCGGGCAACCAACTCATCGATGGTGCATCGGTGAATGCCCGGCGGCAGATTGCCGAAGTCGTCAAAAGCCGGCAGCATGATTCACCGCGTCGCCCATCGGCGAATGGCTTGTGTCGACTTCATACAATTATATCCGGCGCAATCATTATGTAGAACGTGTACGCAATTACAAAGTAAACGAAAACGGTCCACAACGCGCCTACCTCTACTTCTTCAACACCACATTCTGCTCCGTCACCGGCGGCCCCTCTTTCACTGTCAAGCTCACGGAGCCGGTGATGGGTTTGCCGCTGGTTTTCTGTTCGCTGGCCAGCACGTAATCGCCGGGTGGCACGTCTTTGATCTCGAACTTGCCATCGGGGCCGACTTTGGTGTCCTTCACGATGGTTTTGCTGTCTTTGCTCAGCAAGAAAACGCTGACATCCATAATCTGAGCGCGGCCGCCGAACATCACCTGACCTTTGACCGAGCCATTCGGCGGGTCAAGCACATCAAGTTCGAGTTTGGCGACGGTCGTCTGGCCGATGCCGTTCGTGAATCGGGCAAACACCGGCACTGTGCCTTTCTTTTCCGGCAGGTTGATTTCGCTCAGCCATACGGGGGCTTCTTTGGTGGACTTCGGGTCGAGTCCGACGAGAACCGGCTTCGGCTCGGCGGGCACCTTGCCATCCGGCCCGGCGACAGGCGGCTCGACGCCGACGAAGTACTCGACCTTCACGATCTCCGAGTCTTTGTCTTCGCCTACGGTGCGGATTGCGTATCTGCGACCACGTACCGGTGGTTTCATCGTGTCGCCCGCAAGAAATAACAAGTTCTTCGGCGGAGTGTCATCGAACACAATCACCGTGGTCGCGTCTTTCACTTCACCAGCGGCGGCTGCCGTGGCTTTGAGCGTGACCGGGCCGTATAGGCCGCGCGTGTCGAACTTGAATGACCAGTCCTTGACGAGGGTCGTCACGCCCACGGAGCCGTCGTCCGCCACTTTTACCGAGGCGCGTTGATCGCGGGAGCCGGTGCGATTCTGTGTTTGAACGGCCGCGCCGGTGCCGGGGTTACCGGGGCTGACTGTGAATGTGATCTGCGAGCCTTCGGCGGCGTTGATTGCTTCGAACTTCGCTGTCACGTCGTCACCGGGCCTGGCATACTTCGGTGCGAACACGCGCAGGTCGCGCTTTGTTTCCAGCTTGAACGGTTCGGAGCTCGCGCCGGACTGTGGCTTGAAGCTGCCCTTCATCACGATGGCACGCTCGATGCCGTCCACCGTGAGGCTCAGGCGGCCATCGCCGGAAGCACCGGGGGCCAACACTAAACCACCGGCCACCAGCGTCGCCGACGGTTGCTCGGCGGTCAGCGTGGCACGGGTCACACCCTTCAGTTCGCCGAGTTGCAGGCCCGGGACTTCATCTGGCGACAACACCAGTTCCACCAGGCACGGCGGGCCTTGCAGGTTGTTGGCTTTCACTGTGACAGTCAGTTGATTTCCGGTGCCGGCAACCACAGCAGTTGTATCACCGAGGTAACTGGATGGGCTGACGAAGTTCAGCACCTGATTCGCTTCGTTGGCCGCTTCGTTTGGCTTGTTGGTATTGGCAACCGCGACTTTGAGTGTCAGTCGTTTGGTTTTGTTATCGACGACAATCGGCGCACCCTCGGCCGGCGCGGTCTTGCCCGCCGGTAACGGAGCAGGCGTAACGGCAAAACGACTGAAGCTGTTGGCCGCCAGGGTCACTTTTTCAACCGTGCCGAACGTCGCGCCGCCAGCACGAACCTGCACGGCGACGGTCGGCGTGTCTTCGGTCGGGTTGACCAGATAAAGATAGACCGGCACGGTGACATTGGAGCGCAGGTCGAGCGGCGGGGCGGCCTCGGGTTTGCCCGCCAAGTCGGCGTTGGGGCTGAGGAAACCCCAGGGCCGACCCGTTTCCTGTGCCGACGCCAAGCCGGGAATCAGGAGCCACGAGGCGAACACAGCGGTGCGGATCAGTTTCTTCGCGGACATGAATATCGCCCTCGCTCTTTCGTTCACGATCCGGATGCGTTTCTCGCGGCATCGGCGGCCGCTCGGGCTTCGCCGATCACTCTGAGGTAGTACGGAAGCCGACCCAGGCCGCGGGACCGGGCTTCACCTTCGTATCGTTCGACCGCCCACGACCAGAACTCTTTTCGGAGTCGCGCGGAAACCCGAGCCGGGGCGTCGGTCGTGCCGAAAACGCGGCCCGTGCGGTCGGCGACGGGCATATTGGCGTCGCTCGGCACTGCGAACACGGATAGTAGTTTCGGCGCGAAGCCGTTCCACGGCGCTATATCCGTGCGAGTGGCCAATTCCGTTGTTTCGGTACTCAGCGGTGCGACACCTTGGCCGCACAGCCGGCCCAAATCGATGGCCATGCGGGCACGGCGGGCGGCTCGATCGGCTTCCGGGCTGGTCCATTCGATTGGCGACGGCACATCAGACACCTTGGTTCCGGCCTCGTTTTCCGCTAGGTATTGATTTTTGTTGGCCGTCCATTTGCGCCAACTTGTCCACCAAGCTTCTCGCTCTTTAGCGGGCAACCGGGGCATGGCCAGGATCGCGGGTGCGAACCGGCCATCCGGCTCAAGCTTTGCCACCTCGTTGACGCGACTTCGTAACGATGTCAGTGCCGAAACCAGGACCGCTGTCTGATTGGTCAATAACTCGCCGACGGGTGGCGTCGGCTGTGCAAACGCATCTGACAAGTTGGTGGCTGAATCGACAGCCCGGCTCCACTGGTCGGGAGCATCGTAAATGAACTTGCGGTCGAGCCGACCCAGCAACGCGGCGACGCCGGGCAACTCGGCGAGCGCGTCAATGAGCGCTCGCTGTGCCAGTGTTGCCCGTCGGGCCTCGTTGCGGATTTCGTTGTATTGGTTTTCAATTTCTCGATATGACGTTGTGGTGCGGGAAGCAGCGGTCGCTGCGCCGACCAGGCCATCGTTGCCCAGCGTCCACAACACTGCTTCGGCTTCCAGGCGACGTTTGTCGATTTCCTCCAACCGGGTCTTCAGCCAGCGAAACGCCTCGGGCGCTTCACTGGCCGCCGTGAACGCCTCCAGCATGGCCAGTTCCGCTTTCACCGCCGCACATATGGTCTCGCCGGGCCAGGGCCGATCAAGTGATACATAGACGCTTTTGGCAGTCAACTCGCCGAGCTTGCTGAGGAACACGCCTTCGGCGAAGTCAGGTCTGGTGCCCGGTGGCACGGCTTCTTTGCACATGGCATTTGCCTGGTCGCGCGACACCGGGGTATCGGCAAAGCGCAGCCATATGGCATAAAGCTTGTCATCGGGTTTCGCTTTGGGTTCGCCTAATACCTCATCGAGTTTCTTCTTGACGTCCTCCAGCCAGCCATCGAGCTTGGTCAAGATAGCCGTGGGTGTCGGAGTGCCGACCAGTGCAGCTTTTGCCGGCGGTTTCACCGCTTTGAGCTTGTCCCACGCCGCCGTCAGCTCGGCCCGCACGGAAAGCTCGCGCTGGACTTTGTCATCGGAACCGCCGGCGCGGTTGCGGGCTTCGGCTCGCAACATCGCATCTTCCAATCGGCGCAGCAAGTGCGGCGCTTTGGCCCGTGCTCCTTCGGTCTCCCACAAATCGCGCACGGTCCATGTCTCGCCGATCCACTTCGGAACGAGCAACGGTTTGTAGTCCGCCTCCGACCATTCGGGTGAGCGCTCATGCACCGTCAAACGAAAATCTCCGTCGCCATAGAGTGTCACTGTCTGGGTGACGCCGCGCGAGAAGTGCGACCAGCGAGACACGTGATCGCGGATGTATTGTGCCATCTCGCGCACCTTCACCCATTTATCGAGCGTACCGTCGCCATAGCCATCGGCATGACCTGCGAGCGCCTGATCCATGAAGTACGCGAATGCCGAGCCGCGTTCCTCGTCGTATGGTTGCGAAAACTCACCGGGACCGGAGGCGACCAGTACAAGGCTCGGCAACTTCTTCTCGGCGGCCAGCACTTTGAGCGCAGCATTGATCTGTGCCGACGCCGTGTCGGCCAGCACGCCACGCGCCGGATCGGCCAGCGGTTGCGCGAGGTCGAGAATTAACAATTTTTCTTTGGCGGGACACGTTTCGACTGCTTTGAATACTTCATCGAGCGGGTGCCAGTTCTTATCCGGCACGCCCGGCCCCGCTTTGCTCGACAGCACATACACGCGATCATCACGAGCCACCGCCAGGCCGGCAATGTGCAACACCAGCGGCCGATCGCCGAGTGTCTTGAGGCTTTCCAGTTTCCGCGTGAACCGTTCTTCTTCCTGATCGTTGAAGGCTTTTTCCTGCCCGCCGAAGTGCTTGACCAGCCGGTCGGCATCCGCCTCGGCAAACGGCACCGGCGGCCAGACTGAATTGACGTACTCGCATAGCGGGATGTTGATGTAACGAACCGCTGTCTCGCCGCCGATCAGCAGCCAATAAAGCAACCCCGCGAGCGCCCCAATCAAGGCAACGGCGGTCAGCCCGGCCGCGAACATCGAAGATGACTTGGACGATGCCCCCTGTGCGGGAACTGCCGCCCCCGCCCGCCAATCACGTCGTGCTGGGCCATCAGCCATGAGTCGCGTACTCCAATTCCCATCGCGGCGAACTTATCAACATTGTGTTTAATGGGGCAGCCGGGGACAAGTCGCGCCGGCATGAGTGTCGGGTGACGGGAATCGGGCTTCGGGTTTCGGCAATCTGATGACAGGTATTTGTTATTATTCCCCTCCCTCGCAGTGAGGGGTAGGGGAGGGTTTCTGGCACATCGCGTGCCGCAACTCCTCTCCGATCCCCGAAACCCGACAGCCGGTTTTAGGGACTTAGGCCCGATTCGTTGTTACGTTGCCTGTTTGCGGGGGGGCCAACCATTCGTTGCCGCAACGAATACAACGAAACAACGAATGCAAACAATGCAACGCGGCCGTATGAAACAAACAATGCAAAGAACGCAACGAATTGACTTTTCCAAAAGCGCATACTGATTTTGCCGGCCGAATGATCCACGGCAATTGCAAGTCACTCCGTCACCGTCACCGCTTCGCCGCCCGCGCGGGTCGCCAATGCGGGGAGGATGCTGTCGGCGGAGTAAGTCAGGAAACGGACGGAGCCATCGGCGAGGAGGAAGTGGGACTGATGGAGAGCCGAGCATTATTCTGGCTGTTCCGTGGACAGCCAATCGCGTGCAGCATGACGTACGTGCAGCACGTGGACGGCCTCATCATCGACCACGAACAGTATGCGATAAACGTGTGGCTTTTTACCGAAAAGCAATTCGCGCAACTCAATGCCCAGGCGGTCGGCTTCGACGGCAAGGGGACACAGGCTTGGTTCTATTTCGAGCGTCTCGATTTGTGTCAACAACTTGGCATGCCAATTCGCAGCAAAACGTGGGGAGTATCCGATTAAGAATGCAAGTGCCGCATCAATATCGGCCTCCGCTCGGGCCGCAAGCTTGACCATAAAATTCAACTGTCACCCCTCATCGGCGGCCGGCAACTGATGCTTCACGGCTAATTCATCAAGGACTTCCCGAGCCGGTCGAACTCGGCCGGCCCCAACATCCGCTAAGCCTTCCTTGATGGCCACAATCGCCTCCCATTGATCTTCGACTACGCGCAAGCGCCGATACTGCTCCGCAGGCAAAATGATCATGTCGCCATCGGCACCATCCTTCAAGAGGACTGGCGTGCCGCTTTGTCGGAGCCGCCTCAATTCTGGCCCCGCATCGGCGGCGAATGCTTGCAACTGTCGTTCAACAAC
>JANLTA010000486.1:0-2728 GCA_031362705.1 Gemmataceae bacterium
AACAAGAGATTGGAGCAAAACAAAATGCCTCTGCCGTTTCCAGAAATCCCAAGAATTGCCGTTCCCTCAACCCTGGCTCACGAACTGCACACTGTACTTCTTAACGAATGGGCTGGCCTTCATTTTCTCCAACATGCCGAGCCGTCTAAGCACCCAATATGTTTCGGGTATCAACGATTCGCCGATATGAAAACGGGGAAAGCGCTCACGCTCGTAGAGTTTGACATTCAGACCCCGTTGCGCGAGCAGTGTTGAAACGGTACTGCCCGCCGGCCCGCCGCCGACCACCACCACATCCGCGCTCTGCATTGTCATTTCCTTCTCCAAGTGTATCTCAGATTAGTTTTCTTTGTGCTTCCTTTGTGACCTCTGTGCCTTCGTGGTTGGTCTTAAAAACTCACCACAAAGACACAGAGATCACGAAGGTAAACACAAAGAAGTCGAAATCAGCTCTTACCCGACAATTTTTCGCGCCGTGGCAAAGTGAGACACTACCCGTCTCCAGGATGAAATCACCGCCACGAACTGTCGGCACATTCGTGCGGCAGCCGAGCGAAGCGCAAAAGCGCGATCAACGCGTCCAAATCCTTCCGCGGCACATGCGCGAGTTGTCGAGCGTGACAATCGCGCACAAGATCACGTAATTGTCGCAACAGGGCATTACCCGCGTCACTCAAACGCACGCAGACCACCCGGCGATTATCCGTGAGCCGTTCGCGCTCGATGAGTTGGCGCTGCTCCAGCTTATCGAGCATACGAGTAATATCGGGGGCACGGCTGACCAACTGGGCCGCCAGATCGAGCGTCCGAACCGCATTGGGATGCTCGCGACGCAGGAGCCGCAAAGCGTTGTATTGCTGCGGCGTCAGGTCATACCGCGCGAAAAGCTCGTCTTCCAACGCGCGCAAGCGGTCGTACGTGCGCCACAGGCCAAGGAACGCCTCCTGCTCCACCGTGTCAAACCGACGACCCGTTCGCGGCTTTGCCGTTTGCATATGATCATAATAATCAGCCGAACAACTGTCGTCTAGACAAGTGTTTGAGCCGCGAGCGTCATTGTCGTGCCGACTGCAATGTCGTTTCGTCGCAACCAGCAACATTCGGCATACAAAGTCATCAAAGTGTAGGGCGACGAACGGAACAATCGGTGGTGGAGTGGCCACGACTCGTTGTGGGAGGACGCCAAGTCATGATGCGTTTGCTGATCAGCGTGGTGGTTTGTTGGAGCTGCGTTGGTCTTGCGAATTGCCAGGACGTGCCCCAGCCAACTTCCGGCGATGCCAAGTTGAAGGACTTTCGCTTTGCTGCCGGCGACAGCTTGCCTGAAGTCACCATTCATTACTGTACATTCGGCACTCTGAAAAAGGACGACCGGGGGGTCGCGCTCAATGCAGTGCTTGTATTGCACGGTACCACCGGATCCGGTGCCAATTTCTTGCCTCCGATGTTTTCTCACGAGTTATTCGGCGTCAATCAGTTGCTCGATGTTTCGCGGTACTACGTGATCCTTCCGGATGGCCTGGGCCACGGACAATCCACGCGCCCGTCCAGCGGAATGAATGCCAAGTTTCCGCGCTACGGTTATCGCGACATGATTGCCGCTCAGCATCGCCTGTTGACCGAACACCTCGGAGTGAACCACCTTCGACTCGTGATCGGCACGTCGATGGGTGGCATGCATACCTGGCTTTGGGGTCAGACCCTTCCCGATTTCATGGATGCGTTGGTACCGCTCGCCAGTTTGCCAACGCAGATTTCCGGTCGCAATCGCATGTGGCGCAGGACGATTTCGGATTCAATTCGTAACGACCCGGAATGGAACAGCGGCGACTACACGAAACAGCCGTCGAGCTTGCGAACGGCGGTTCAGATCATGAACCTGATGAGCGACAATCCGGCCAACTGGCAAAAAAAAGCACCGACCCTGGCTCAGGCCGACGATGTGTTTGCCAAGGCGACCGCCACTCGGCTTGGCCGAGCTGACGCCAATGATCTGCTGTACGCCATCGAGGCGTCGTGGGACTATGATCCAAGCCCAGGCTTGGAAAAAATCAAAGCCCCACTGCTGGCCATCAACTTTGCCGACGATCTGATCAACCCGCCTGAACTCGGCATCCTGGAGCGTGAGATTAAACGGGTGCCACAGGGCAAGGCAGTCGTCATACCGGCAGGCCCGGAAACAGTCGGCCACGGTACGCACACGAGAGCGGCAATCTGGAAACACCACCTGAGTGAATTGCTCGCCAAGCTGCCGCCGAAATAGGTGCGCATCTTTGGGGGATGATGCGCCAACACGACGGATAAATCGAAGCACCGAAGCGCTGCCGGAACTGGATGAAGTCGCTGGCGGTGCCGCTTGCGGCTTGGCGCGTCCCCCGTAAACTAGCGCCAACTCCATCATCGCCACATCAATCCCAATTCATCCCATGACGCTCGCCGAGTTCATTGCCAAGTGGAAACGGGTTACGCTTTCGGAGCGGTCGGCGTGTCAGCAACATTTCCTTGATCTCTGCGAAGTCCTGAACCAACCCAAGCCGGCCGCCGCCGACCCGGACGGCGCGTTTTACACCTTTGAACGCGGGCTGAAAAAAGATAGCGGCGGCCAGGGCTGGGCCGATGTGTGGTTCCGAAATCACTTTGCCTGGGAGTACAAAGGCAAACACAAGGATTTGGCCAAAGCCTACGAGCAGCTTCAGCAATACCGCGAGGCGCTGGAGAACCCGCCGCT
>JANLTA010000508.1:0-2799 GCA_031362705.1 Gemmataceae bacterium
GCGCTCGGCGTGCCACTAATTGGCGTCAATCATGTGCATGCCCATATTTATGCCGGGCGACTGGCAGCGGGTCGCGACATCTTCCCATGTGTCGGCATGGTCGTCTCCGGTGGTCATACCGCGCTATTTGATTGCCCCGACGCGGTCACATTTCAACTTCTCGGCACGACACGCGATGATGCCGCTGGCGAAGCGTTTGACAAAGTGGCCAGCATTCTCGGGCTTGGTTTCCCCGGCGGACCGGCTGTGGACCGCATCGCCTCGACGGGCAATCGCAAGGCGATTCGCTTCCCGCGGTCGTACCTTGAGGCAGACACTTTCGATTTCAGCTTCAGCGGCTTGAAAACTTCAGTGCTTTATCATGTTCAAGGTCAGGATCGAAACAATCCGCAGCCACTGCCGACCGGTCAGCAACTCTCCGACGTGGCGGCCAGTTTTCAGGAGGCCGTCGTCGAAGTGCTGGTCAAACGATGTGATCAAGTGCTGACAAAAACCAAGCGTCAACGACTAGCCGTCGGCGGCGGCGTGTCGGCCAATCGTAGGTTGCGAATCGCTTTGACCGAAATGTGTACCCGTCGCGGCGTTGAATTGTTCATCCCGCTGTTGGAATACTGCACCGACAACGCCGCCATGGCAGCACTTGCCGTAGAGCTATTTCGACGCGGCCAATTCGCGGATGATGACCTCGACGCGATCCCGTACCTCACTTGACCAGACCACCCAGTCAAGCTATTGTCGCAGCCGCTCAAGGAGTGGCTGATGCGCCGTCGTCGACAGTTTTTGGCTTTGCTTGCCGCAACGAGTTGTCTACTCGTGATTGTCGGAGTCGCCGTCTACGTCGCCGCCCGGCACGAACCGGCATTCTATCGTCGTGGCGAAATCGCAAGCGCCGCCGAGCGCCGGCAACTTGCCGAGGATTTTCTCCGCTGTTCGTCCGACGTCTACAATCTCATGGCCAATGGAAAGCCCTGGGCGCTGAACATCTCACAGAATCAACTCAACGGTTATTTGCAGGATGAAATCTCCGCTAGCGGCGGTCTGTTCAGCTACCCGGAAAACGTGACCGATCCGCGCATCGAGTTCGATGCCGACCGCATCCGCATCGGCTTTCGCTACGGTGTCGGCACCTGGACGGCCGTCGTCAGCGTAGACTTACGGACATGGCTCGTTGCCAAGGAAGCGAACACCATCGCGCTAGAACTCTGCGGCCTATCGGTCGGCGGCCTGCCTTTCGGCTCGCACGCCCTGATGGAATACGTCACCGATGCGGCTCGCGAATGGAATGCCGACGTGACGTGGTACCGCAATGGCTCCAACCCCATCGCCCTGATCCGGCTGCAAGCCAATCAGAACCGCCCGACATTACAAATGCGCCGCTTCGAGATTACCGCTGGCCAAGTTCACATTCACGGCAAACCCACCGTTGATACGCCACCGACCGCAGACGTGGTCGGCGGCTAGCATTTGCATCGTTTCTCACACACCTTCGCGAACTCGGGTCGCGGTGCGGCCGTCGTTGTAAATTAGACCCATCCAGGAGACCGCGCATGTCCGCTGCCGAGGCTTTGCCGAAACACTACGACCCGAAATCGGCTCAAGAGCGCTTCCTGAAGCGTTGGGACGAACAGGGCATCGGCCACAGCGTGCCGGATTCGACCAAGAAGCCGTTCACGATTGTGATCCCGCCACCGAACGTGACCGGTGCGTTGCACATGGGCCACGCACTGAACGATACGTTGCCAGATGTGTTGATCCGCTGGCGACGCATGCAGGGCCGCAATGCCTTGTACATCCCCGGAACCGATCATGCCGGCATCGCCACGCAAGCGGTGGTCGAGAAGTTGATTTACTCGCAGGAGAAAAAGACCCGCCATGATCTTGGCCGCGAGGAACTCGTCAAGCGCATCTGGCAATGGAAGGACAAATACGAAGCTCGCATCCTCGGGCAGTTGCGCCAACTCGGTTGCTCCTGCGATTGGCAACGGACTGCCTTCACGATGGACGAGCCACGCTCCAAAGGCGTGCGCGAGACATTCTTCAAGATGTTCTGCGACGGTTACATCTATCGCGGCAAACGGCTCGTGAACTGGGACACGCAACTGCAAACCAGCGTGGCCGACGACGAAACATATGTGGAGGACACCAAAGGCGGCTTCTGGACATTCAAGTACCCAGTCTTAGGCGAGCCGGGTGCGTCAGCGACCGGAGAATTCATCCGCTTCTCAACGACGCGCCCTGAAACAATGCTTGGTGACACGGCCGTGTGCGTGCATCCGGCCGACGAACGCTACAAGCACCTTATCGGCAAAAAAGTGCATTGCCCGCTGGTGAACCGCGACATTCCGATCATAGCGGACGGCCAACTTGCTGATCCCGAGTTGGGCACCGGTTGCGTAAAGGTGACACCGGCTCACGATCCCAATGACTATGCATGTTGGCAACGCAATCAACACATCGGCATGATCAACATCCTGAACCAGGATGGCACGATCAACGAAAACGGCGGCGACTTCCAGGGCATGGACCGCTACAAAGCCCGCGACGCGGTGGCCGTGAAGATGGAAGAGTTAGGCCTTTTCGAAGGCAAAGAAGATCGCGTGATCCCGCTGAAATACAGCGACCGCTCGAAATCGCCGATCGAACCATATTTAAGCGATCAATGGTTCGTGAAGATGAGCGACCGCGACGACGGCAAACCCGGCTTTGCGCAAATGGCAATGGATGCAGTCACCAGCGGCAAAGTACGCATCGCCCCGGAGCGATACGCCAAATCGTATCTCGACTGGCTTAGCGAAAAGC
>JANLTA010000502.1:0-2050 GCA_031362705.1 Gemmataceae bacterium
AACCCAGCGAAAACGAAGACGAAGCACAACAACGATCCGCCTTCATTGCGAGCCTCCGCAATTTCCGGAACTCGTCGAAGTGAGAAACCGATCATCATCCAGAGAAATCCAATGATGCGGACACCCACGTCCCGGGTGGTCTCCCCGTTCGCTCGCGGTTGAAGTTCTCGCGTCATCGTTTCGCCTCAATGAGTGTGCCAGCCCTTATTTCGTTCGTAGTCGGCATCCCAAGCGACCTGCGTCCTGCGAATTGTCAATATTATAGCCCGCTCGCGGCCCAACCGCGACACCCTGTACGAATGGAATCCCGGCGGCTGGCGCGCGGCTCCGTCATGGAATCAAAATGTGGATGAGCGCGGCGATGTCGAGTCCGTTCGCGTTGCTGTCGAGATTCACGTCCGCCTGGCTCACCGGGCAATTCGGGTAGGTGGTCGTGTACAGTTCCGGCGTAATCAGGGCCATCGACAGGACAGATGCGTCTGCCTGAGTGACGAGGCCATCGCAGTTCAGATCGCCCAGGGTGGCCGGCACTGAGATGTTCCAGTTGCGTCCCTGTTTCATCCATAGGGAGCGTGCAGTCTCGTTTCGCACGAGCGTCGTGTTGTCGGCCACTGCCACGGAAAGAACGTGGTTGCCCGGCGGCATGGTGAGTGTAGCCAGTTGCAGTGTCGCGGTCGTTGCGCCCTGGATCGGCGCGTTATCGAGCGACCACTGAATTGCCAGAGGATTGCCCACTGGATCGACCGGGTCGACAAACACGCTCTCGTTTCCATTCAGAATCGTGTTCGTGGGAGTTGAGTCGTCAATCGGCCTGACGGTTTTGTAAAACTCGATGATCAGCGATTCGGCCGAGGGGTGGTTAAAGGGCCGGCCAAGCGTGCGCATCCTTGAGTTGTTGGTCGGGCGGTAAAGTCCGAACTGATAAAAGGCCGCACCTTGATAGGTGGAAACGAGACCGTCGTAGGCAACATCATTGGAGTTCAGCCAGGCGGTCCATTTTGTTCCGGCGGACATCATCTGCGAAGCGGTCAGTTTCGAGACGTCGGGATATGCCGGTTCCTGGCCGACGTAAGTGGCGCCATCCGCATAATCGTATTCATCGCCGAGGTTGCCGATGCTGTGACCGAACTCGTGAATCGCGATTTCCTGAGCGCTGTTGTTACCGCCGGCGATCGTGACCAACTCGGAGGTGGTGTATCCGGCGCCGCCATACTTCGTCGAGTTGGCCACCGCCAGAATCTGGTCCACGTCGCCCGCGGTGTTTGCGAAGTTGTAGGCCTTGGCGACGTTGATGCAGAGCAACCGCTCGATGCCGCTGCACCAGAAGGCCATGTCCATGGCGGTGTCGCGCAAAATGCCCTGTGATGGGTCATTGTCCACGCCAGTCTCATTGGAGACCACGTCTACCGTGTGCACCAGAAAGAAATTTCTGTACATGGCAAACGGCTGCTGGTTGAACAGAGCATTCACCGCGTTGTTGGCCTGGCTGTGATAGTTCGCAAGCTGGGCGGCCGTGTAGCCGTCGCCGACGGTGACGAGATCGATGCGGTTGTTCGCGCCGCCATGCGGAATGGCCGTTTCGATGGGGGTGAAGGGAATCTGCAATTGACCGCCGGAAAGTCGGCCCTGATCGTCGACGTAATCGTAATAGAGGGTTTCTTCGGTATCAGGCGACGCAGCGGGAGGCTCGGCAGTTGCGGCGGTCGACAGAAGCGCTCCGAACGCGCATGGCAATGCCAAGAGAGAAATCCATTGGAAATTCTTAAATTGAGAACTCATCGTGTCCTCGGGAAGGTTCCGGTCTTCTTGGATCAGACTCGGCGTCGTGGACGTTGAAAATCACCGCGCCGCTGTCTTGACCAGGTGATCGTAACATTGGCGGCGGCATATCGCAAATTGACGGAATTGAAATTGACCCTTTTCTTTCTCAACTTTCAGCATTTATATTGCTTTCAAAAAATCTTGCTCAGGTAAATAACACAACACAGGCAAATATTGAAATTGGTGATGTATTTCATAACGCAAGACCTAATCAATATGATGCAATTTT
>JANLTA010000510.1:0-1617 GCA_031362705.1 Gemmataceae bacterium
CTGGATGGGACCGTGGATGGGTCGGACTTTGGCGTGTGGAATAGCCACAAATTCACGGCCGTTGCAGCCTGGTGCTCGGGGGATTTTAATGCCGATGGCTTTGTCGATGGCGGCGACTTTGGAATTTGGAACAGCAACAAATTTCAATCGTCGGATGCATCTAGCCTTGTGCCGGAGCCATCGAGCCTACCCTTTTTAATCTTGGCTGCCTGGTCATTGTCGTTTGGCCGCAATATAACTTGTCTTCCAGACGCGACCTAGTGTCTTCGTGACATCGACCGTCGCTGTTCGCTCCGCGAACAGTCTAGTATTAAAGACCACGCTTTTTGGCGACTCAGGGACGTGCGAGCCATGAGTCGTTTTTTAAGTGCGAGGGCCGACGCGCCTCCGAAGACTCCGGCTTGCGGCTAAACGAAATGCCACGAAATGCCATGAAACACCACGAAATGTTATGAAATGCCACTAACCCATGGAGGCGACTGAAAAAATGAAACTTGAATTGCCTTATCGGCTGTGTTTCGTTGCTCTTGTCGCCGTGCTGAGTAAGTCGCCAGTATGGGCATTTGAAATGAACTATGGCAATCTGCTTGGCCCACGATTTAAATACGTCAACCTTACTGAACGCAACCTAAGGAACGTCAGTGTCTTTGGTTCGCCCGATATCCTGGGAAATGATCTCGATTTTGATCCCGTTGGGCTGCTGGCACGCTCAAGTGGAAATCAGGGAGCCGACAGTTTACGTGCTGACCTTCAATTCACATTCATGACCCAACCGGGTATACCTGAATTGCTCCCCATGCGTATCGCCACGGCCGGCGATTTCACAATAAGTGCCATTGGACCGCAGGAAGGCTTGGCCTCGATTGCCCTGATCGCCGACGTACGGATCACACACACAGATGGCATACCGGTCGATGTACCTTGTTTGATCCCCGGTTTGCGTCCGACCATCGTCCCGATTGGATCTTATGGGTCACCCTATGGCGGTGACTACGCATCGCCTGGTGACGTTGGTTCGGCAATTCCATTCGCAGGAATGCTCGAGCTGGACTTTGCAGCACTCTCTAGGGGATGCGGCTACACAGGGCATGTTACGAGCGCCGAGGTGCTGCTATATGAACTTCTGCAGACGAATTCCGCGAACGGCGGTGCAGCATTTATTGCGCATAAGTCTAACTTTGACGTCGTTGTCGTGCCGGAACCTACCGCTGTGGTTTGCAGCCTCGTGCTACTTGCGGCAGTAACGGGACGACGATTGCGTGGCAGCCACAGTCGCTGTTCGCTCCGCGAACAG
Organism: Gemmataceae bacterium; assembly: GCA_031362705.1. Classification (GTDB taxonomy): domain Bacteria; phylum Planctomycetota; class Planctomycetia; order Gemmatales; family Gemmataceae; genus JAIBBI01. The sequence continues at coordinate 1,295 of JANLTA010000510.1, forward strand.
TCTCTGGCCTCGAAGACCACGCCTTGGCCATGTGACAGGCGGATCGGCCATGGGCCGACGCGCCTCCGAAGACTCCGGCTTGCGGCTAAACGAAGTAGGAAGACGAAGAGCGCAGTTCGGTGCCGTTAGTTGGTCGCGAAGAACAAATCTCTCGCAGACAACTTGTTGGCGTGATCCTTGGTCTTCAGTTTGCTACGTGCCGAATTGTTCTGTTCGTGCACCTTGCTCGCCGGAAGTGGCGTCGAAACTTGCTCTGACTTGGTTGCGACCACACCGACTGGCAACGATTGCGCGCTGATTTCGCTTTCGCGCACCGCCGTCGG
>JANLTA010000525.1:0-4435 GCA_031362705.1 Gemmataceae bacterium
CAAGCCGCCCGCGAACTTCTGTTGGCTCAAGCCAGCGACTGGGCCTTCATCATCAAAACCGGCACGATGGTTGAGTACGCCGAGAATCGCACCAAATGGCACGTGGATAGCTTTCTCAAGCTGCAGGAACAACTGGCATCGGACCACATCGACGAGCCATTCCTTCGAGACCTTGAATCGAGGCACAACCTGTTCCCGCAAATCGATTATCAGGTATACTGCTGACATAGCCCCGCGCCGCACGAACGGGCTTCCAATACCGGCGCATTACCTTTTCCGATGGCTGATCCCAAACTTCGCCAGGCGATAGCCCACGAGGCCGCCCGGCTCATGTATGACCGTGTCGAGAGCGAGTATTTCACCGCCAAGATGAAGGCCGCGAAACGACTTTGCCGCGACCGTTGTAAACCCGAAGATTTGCCGAGCAACTCCGAGATTCGGCAACTCATTCAATCGTTCGTTTTTCTGCACGAAGGCGACAAGCGCAATCAAAACCTCAAAGCGATGCGAATTGCCGCATTGATAATGATGCGACACCTGCGGCTGTTCAAGCCGCGGCTCATCGGCAGCGTCCTGACAGGCCACACGCGCTCCGGCAGCGATATCGACATCCATGTGTTTATCGACACGTTGACGTCACTCACCGATGTCCTTGATGGCGAAGGCTTCCAATACGAGGTCGAGCGCAAGCTCGTTCGCAAGCTCGGTGAGACCAATACGTTTACGCACATTCACATCGTCGACAAATTCGAGTATGAGCTAACGGTATATCCCGAGGACCAGGCTCACTTCGTATTTCGCAGCTCCATCACCGGCGGGCCAATCGAGCGGGCATCCGTCCGCGAATTGGAGATGCTCATCGAACGTGAGTATCCCGACGTGGATTTGGAGTCGCTCGACCACGAAGTGGATGCCAACGATCCGTATCCGCTGTTTCGCATGTTGCTGCAACCGCTGGACGGTGTCCGGCAAAGACCGGAATATCACCCCGAAGGCGACGTGTTGTACCACTCGTTGCAAGTTTTCGAACAAGCCAGAGACCGCCGACCTTACGATGTGGAGTTCCTGCTCGCGGCTTTGTTACACGATGTCGGCAAAGGAATTGAACCACACAACCACGTCGAAGCAGCCGTTCGCTCACTCACAGGCGTCGTCACCGACCGCACCATGTTCCTCATTCGACATCACATGGACGCGCAGGAGTATCGCGAAGGCACCCTGTCGCCGCGCAAGCGCAACAAACTCAAACAATCAGAAGACTTCGACGACTTGCTGCTATTGGCCGAATGCGATCGCGCTGGCCGTGTACCGGGTGCGGAGGTGGGTACGCTGGATGAAGCCCTAAGATACCTGCGTGAACTGGAAAGCGAAAATGAAGGCTGAACTGTTGGCGGGGTCACAGTACAGACCCCGCCAACACGGTGACCATTCTCAATCCTGCATGAAGTAATCGCGCGGGCTTCGGACGTAAGGATGCGATTGGAAGGCGAGCGGTGCATCCACGCGGCGGGTTGGCGCGTTTGACGGGCACGGAGCTTTCACGTGTGCCCAGTACCGGCCGCAAAAGTAACCGGGCCGCCAACTGAACGAGCTTTTGCAGCTTGCGTCGCTGTTGCCACAGTCCGAGCATCCGGTCGCGGCTGGTGGGTTGGCCGACGCTGTGCCGGCCAGGGCGAGGGTCAATCCGAACGCCAATCCGGCGAGCATCTTGCGCATGGCGAATCCTTTCGCGTATCTTCCGTGAATCGTGACCACAACGATTTCATCGACCAATCAGCCAGCCCACAACAACGGAACGACCGGTCTGGCCCGTGAAGGGGGTCTGGTTGCAAGTGCCTTGCAGCCCAGTCCGGTTGCGCTGGTTACATGGCTTAGATCAGGGAATTGCGTTGCCGAATCGCTGTCCAGATAACGAACGCCATCAGGCAGATAATGATGCCCGACAGCGCGGTCGCGGCTGTCGTCAGCCAATTGACGCTTGGATTCTCGGTTGCGCGCAAATTGGGCAACAGTTGCGACAGTTCACTCTCGACCAACCGCCGCAGCTCGCTTTCCGGGCTGTCCCACATCAGAGTCACATTGCAGTTGGCCGGCAACGTAAGAAGGGCGACGGACGCGGTGGCAATGGCAGAGCGAAGGTGATCGACAGCACCAGCATTTGTTGCGGGAGTGGCAACAATATCATCAGTGAGCTGAAGGTCGTATCGCTGGTTGTGACGTTTCCACACGATGCCCAGGCGATTGAAAATGTACTCGATCGCTGCTGGAACACTCTTCGTGTCGATGTTGTAAAGCACGGTGACGTGCCTTCGACGCCCAATGAGTATCGTGGCACCACCGACCGCAGCGATGAAAACAAACGCCCACATTGCAAGCGCCAGAATATCGCCTTCGCCGGTGAATCGCCGCCAATCGGTGACCGGTGCTTTTGTCAAAAGACGTCGCCAGCCAGCGTCCAATCCCGCAAGCATCAGCGGGCCACCGGCGAGCAGAAAACCCGAGGTCGCCAATAACACCCCGGCACAGTCCCATGTGCCGGGAATCATGCTGGCGCGTCGGCGGGTATTCAGACTGATCAGGAGTACGCAATACACCAACATGGGAAACAAACCGATGATACCGACGATCACGATTCGCTGTTCGGTGATGTGCATGATGGCAATCGTAAACCAATGATGGATCAGTGCTTCCTGCGGTCAGTTCCAGCTCAATCCGCGGTTGACCCAGCGACGATTGGCGGCTATTCCCGGCGTTCCACGGAGGGTCGGGCAATGCGCTTATCGAGAATGTGGCAGATTTTGGCCGTATCGGCAACTGCAACCGCTTTCGCTGTTGTAGGATGCGGCAAAAAGGATACTCCGAATGTCGGCGCGGAGAATCGTGGCACACCCGCCCTTTCCGTACCGAATGGCAATGCCGCACCTGACGCAAGTCCTAAGCTCGCCCAGCCTTTTGCCGAAGCCGTCTCGGAAGATAGCCCCGGCAACCAACAACCGCCGGCCGAAATGACGATTGCGGGACAGTCCACGGCCAAGCATCGCATCGAAGTGCAAAAGCTCTGGGACACGATTAAGTTCACGACACCTGCTGGTAAACCGATCGTCCACGTCGCGCACTTCGACACCGAGTTCGGCAAGATTCAAGTGCAACTGCTGCATGAGATCGCTCCAAACCATGTGCGCAACTTCGTCGCTCTCGCCAAGTCAGGCTTTTACAACGGCTTGGTGTTCGAGCATATCATTCAAGGCCAGGGCGACGAAACGCCAGAGTCCGTGCTGGAATTGGTAGAAGGCGGTTGCCCGCTTGGCACCGGTGAACCCGGTGTGGGCCATCTCGGCTATTGGCTCAAGCCCGAGTTTAACGACGCAATCAAACACGAACCGGGCATTTTTGGCGCCTATCACGATGACAACCCGGAGTCAGCCGGGTGTCGATTTTACATCGCGCTGACAAACGCATCGGCGATGGATGGCAACTTCACCGCGTATGGCAAGGTGGTGGCTGGGTTGGACGTGGTTCGTACAATCTCGAAACAGCCGAGAATTGACGGCAGCGTGCAACCGGTGAAGCCCGCCGTGATCCGCTCCGTGACGATTGAAACGCAGGAGGTGCGGTAGTTTGATACGCCCGCGGGACCGGGGAGGGGTTCCACGCACAAGGCAGTTGTGAACCTGGTCAGGCCGGAAGGTGCAGCCATAAGCAGCGAACCTTGGTGCAGTGGGAGTGCCTCTTCTCGTGGACCGCGGGCACCTTTTTCAGCTTGACGATGCAACATGGCGAAACGAATAAGTGAGCCTGAATCCATGTCCGACGCGCCGGCCCAGGAATACACGGTCGTCGCCCGTCGCTATCGCCCGCAGCAATTCGATCAACTCATTGGCCAGGAATCCACGGCACAAGCGCTGATTAACGCACTCACCGGCAGCCGCGTCGCCCACGCTTACCTGTTCACCGGCGCTCGTGGCGTTGGCAAGACCAGTTGTGCGCGCATTCTCGCGAAAGCGCTGAATTGCGAAAAAGGCCCGACACCCACGCCCTGCGACGAGTGCGAAATCTGCAAGGGTATCATCTCCGGCGATGACGTGGACGTGCTGGAAATCGACGGTGCGAGCAACAACAAGGTCGATGAGATCCGAGAATTGCGTGGCAACGTCGCCTTCCGGCCTTCCCGAGCCCGTTACAAGATTTACATCATCGACGAAGTGCATATGTTGACGACCGCCGCCTTCAACGCATTGTTGAAGACGCTCGAAGAGCCGCCGCCGCACGTCAAATTCATCTTCGCCACGACCGAAGTGCAAAAGATTCCGATCACGATCCTGTCCCGGTGCCAGCGGTTCGACTTCAACACGGTGACGACGCAGCGCATCTTCGATTCGCTCCGGCACATCGTCGGCAAGGAAGGGTTGCAGGCGGACGATGAGTCGCTCTACCT
>JANLTA010000570.1:0-10547 GCA_031362705.1 Gemmataceae bacterium
TCTTGTTAATTTGCGCCGGCGCGTGGGCATGGTGTTTCAGAAATCCAATCCATTCCCTAAGTCCGTGTTTGAGAATGTCGTGTATGGTCCACGAGTTGCCGGCGAGCGCAATGCGGCGAAACTCGAAGCGATCTGCGAACGAGGGCTACGGCGAGCCGCGCTTTGGGACGAAGTGAAGGACCGGCTCGATGATTCGGCTCTGAACCTGTCCGGCGGCCAGCAGCAGCGACTGTGCATTGCCCGCAGTTTGGCTACCGATCCGGAAGTGTTATTAATGGACGAGCCGGCGTCGGCGCTGGATCCCAAGAGCACGCAACGGATTGAGGACTTGATCTTTGAGTTGAAAGCAGACTATACAATTGCCATCGTGACGCACAATATGCAGCAGGCGGCACGCGTCTCGGATTTGACGGCCTTCTTCTTCGAAGGCCAACTGATCGAGAGCGGCCCGACGGATGAGATGTTCACACGGCCCAAGGTCAAGCAGACCGAAGACTACATCACCGGACGATTTGGTTGAGGCAAGGAATGTCAAAACACCTACAACGCGATCTGGATCAATTGCAGCGAGATATTCTCAGCATGGGCACGGCCGTCGAAGAGGCGGTAACACGTGCCGTGCGGGCAGTGCTGGACCGCGACGCCGACCTGGCCCGCGAGGTCATCGAAGGCGATGACAACATTGACTTGGCCGAGAATCAAGTCGAAGAAGAGTGTCTCAAGATATTGGCGCTGCATCAGCCCGTCGCCACGGATTTGCGGCGCATCGCATCCATTCTTCTCATCAATACCGATCTGGAGCGGATGGCCGATTTGGCTGTGGAGTTGGCCGAGCGTGCCGTTCACCTGGCCGAGCCGCCGTTAATCCCGATTCCGGACACACTTCCGGTAATGTCCCACCTGACGACATCAATGGTGCGGCAAAGCCTGGATAGCTTTGTTCGGCTGGACGCTATTTACGCACGGCGAGTCGTTCGTCTGGATGATGAAGTGGATCGTCACAATACCGAGATCATTGACATCTTGATCGCGCAAATGAAGCGGTCGCCGGAATTCATCGCGCCGGGGTTGTCGATGTTCTCGGTGGTGCGGCATCTCGAACGAATTGCCGACCACGCCACGAACATCGCCGAGGATGTCGTGTACCTCGTCGAAGGCGCAATTGTCCGTCACCGGCCGGACATGCGGGGCAGCTAATCATCGGCCCGGCGGCTTCACTTTGTCTTTGTCTTTGTTCGGCGTTTCCGGCACCCCGTCTTTATTCTCTCCCGGCAACGTTGGAGCCGGCGGCGCTTCAATCACTCGTTTCATGTTCTTTTCTTTCAGCTCCACGACTTTCTTGCGATGAATCTCGGCCAAGCCGCGATCACCTAGCGCATCATAACAGTCGGCAATCGACTGATTCAGCGTCAGGTCGTCGGGTGAAGCCGCTAGGCCCTTTTGCAGGTCGGGCAACGCCTCCTGATACAGCTTCTTTTTGATGCGGCCCTCGCCACGCGTTCCGTGAAAGCTCGGGAAATTCGGGAACTTGGCGATGATCTTCTCCATCATCTCAAGGCCACGATCCACGTCCGGCGTTTTTTCATCGTGTATCAGCATCCACGCCAGATTGTTAGCGGCCAGGGCAAACGTCTGATCCAGGTTGTAACACATCTCCCAATACCGGCGAGCTTCATCCAAACGTCCCTGATTAAACGCATAACTGCCGAGGAGGTAATAGAGTACGGGGGCCTGAGGGCCTTTGCCGTCGCCGATCATCTTTTCGATTTCCTGTTTCGCTTTCTCCCCTTCCGGCGTGTTGGTCGTGGAAATCGCATGCAGCCGTGCCAATAAGGCCGTGTTTTTCGGCCATGCCTGGATGCCTTTCTGAATCAGGTCCAAGCGCACGTCCAGTCGAGACGCAGGATCTTTGCTCAATTTTAATTCCCAAAGTCGATATGCCTCGCACACCATTTGAAGAAAGTCCGTGTCCTGGGTCATCACTACGCCTTTGTGCATCGCTTCGACGACTTCCGGGTATTTTTCCAGAGCCATCAGCGCCATGCCCCAGCGCAAGCGCGAGTCCTTGTCGTCGATTTTCTGCGCGGTCTTGTCGCGAAAGTGCTTTTCGGCCGACTGGAACATTTTTTCCGCATCTTTCGGTCGCCCCAAGTTCCGGTAGGCATTGCCGAGCGACAATCGATGAACCGGGTACTTTTCCTCTACCTTCTCCAGATACGGCAGGGCTTCCTTGTACTTGCCTTGCACGACGAAGAAATTGGCAAGGGCCAGGGCGGCCGTGTACATTCCCTGGCCATCCGGTTCATTTTTGCTCGATTCATATGCGCGGGTAAAATGCCGCTCAACGGCGACGGTCGCGATGGGCGATCGCAGTCCGAACTGCTCCACCAGCATCTGACCGCGCCAGAGGTGGGCAGGCGCAAAGCCGTTGACGTCGTCGGGCGCCAATTTGTACATGATAGCGTGGCAATGTTCCACATCGCCCATCTGAAATACCAATTGGGCGAGGTAATACTTGTAATCGTCTCGGTCGCCACCTTCGAGCGCCAGCGCTTTTTCAACAAACGTGCGGGCCGTGCCCAACAGTTCGCGGCGTTTTGCTTTGTCGGCATCTGTCGTGCCGGTGTAACTTGCGGCCCGTTTCCAGGATTCGCCAGCCTGACCGAGGTAGTCCTTGGCCAGATTGGAACGGCGTTCCTGGGCCCGCCCGGTGGCGACGAACACACCGGCGAGGATCACGAGAGCAGTCGCGAAGAGTGCCGGAAACCCCTGAACCAGGTAGCGAAAGTGCCGCGAGTGCCATGCATGGACCAGCACGGCAACGCACCAGCTCACCGCGTTGACCAGCATGAAGTACGGGTAAAGGATGTACGACAGCGTGCCGCCGGTCCATCGGTTGAGCCGCTCGCGCCATTTCCGCGACATTTGAAATGAGAATCGCATCGTCTATCCCTCTCGCGTGAGGCTAATTCTTAGCCGTCTTGAGTTCGACACACTTGGCGCGGAGGATTTCGGCCGACTTCAGGAACAACTCCTGAAGTCCTTCGATTTCCTTCTCGTCCTTCTTTTGCTTGGTTCTGAATAACAATTGCACCTGCAGAATCGACCCGAGGCCTGTCGAAGCTTCGGACGAATTCTTCATGAAGATGCGCTGCCAGCGCGCGGCAGCGAACGCGAAGCGATTGGTCATACGCTCACCCACGGTGTCCTCCGTCAGAGGGCCAAGAGACACCGGATCGGAACCGCCACCGTCTTGATCGAATTCGCAGAACCAGAGGTAAGCATATTGCTCCACGGGTCTAGCGAGTTCGACGCTGACGCAGAAAAGTTCGGGTCGACCATCGGCGGTTTTGTGGCGAAACGTTTCGGTCTTACCGAGTCGCCAACCGTTGTTGCTGTAACACACGCGGAGATCATGGTACTCGGGATACGGGTAGTCGAGCGACAGTTCGCACCAGGCGGCTATGGGAGGCTTACGTGTATAAATCCATTCCTGCGAGTATTCGCCCAATGGGTTGCCGGTCGCCCGCTTTATTGCAATGACTTCTTTGGGTCGCTGCCATTGGCGAACGGATTCGGGCAATAACGACACGTCCATATTGGAATACAGCTTCGACAGCGCGGAGCCGGAATAGGGGACAAGCCGGGCCACGGCGATTTTCTCCGCGACCTGTGCGGCCACCAGCACGCCGAACAGAACGGCCACCGAAAGCGAGCGGTAAAACGCGCCGGTCAGATTCAGCAGTGTGTTCGTGCCGGTACGAGCGGTTTCGGCGGGAATCGTGATCGGGTCGTAGCGGCGGCGGGTCGGGTCCGAGCGGCCAAAGAACATCAGCAGGCGATCGGCGCTCCAGATCAAGAGCAACGTGAGCGCGAAGAGCACGATACCAAAAATGGTGTGCGCGAGGCCCTTGGACAGTTCGATGTTCCAACGCGATCCAAAATAGGTACAACCAATGATTCGCAGCGAGTTGGTCAAAATGACCCACATCAAGCTGAAGAGCGTCAGGAATATCCCGCGCAACCAATGGATGCGGAAGTAGATGACATAAAACAAAACGCAGGCCATCGTCGATAATAATGAACTAATGCCGCTACACGCTTGTTCGACTTCAAACTTTTTGTCGCCAATTTCGATGATGACGCCGTTGAGGTTGTGGTACACGCCAATTTGATCCAGGATCTTGCTGGAAAGCAGCGAGGCGAATCTCTGAAGTTCCTGCACCAGGTTCGTATCCATATTGAACGGCGGCGGCACGATGAGGAACAAGTAGAGCAGCGCGGGAAGGCAGCGGCGAAGCAGTAGCCAGCCCCCAGCCGTGTATGCCATGGCCGCGGTCAATCCTATAGCGGATGCTGCCGAACCCGATGGCGAATCGAAGAACACTGCAATCGCCAGCAGAAACCAGGCGGCGAATGCACCAATGAGGCCGCGCGATGTTCTGGCGTTGCCCGCGAAGACTGTGCCAAACCCGGCAAAAATGGTTAACGGGAGCGCGGCAAACATAGCGACGCCGCCGGCCGCCACCCAGGCCGCCGGGGAACCCAACACTGCCAAGCCAGCCGACGAGTCAATGATCATGCCAATGGTGACCAGCCCAACGCCGATGATTGTCAGCGCAAGACCATATGGCAATCCGCCAGGCGATTTGCTGTACGAGAAATGGGCGAGCGGCCACAGCAATACAAATGCGCCGGCCAACACCAGCGGATAGAGCTGGTAATGCGGTTTCAACCAAAGTTGTAGAAAGTGGATAAATAGCAGCGGCAAAAGTGCCGCAAAGATCACGGCTGCGATGGCAAAAACCATACGCGGAGTGATGGGCCGCGATGCGCTCGCCGGCGCGGGCTCTCGAACGGCCATAGTCGTACTCATAGTGGATACCAGCTCGCTGCCAAACCAAGTTGTTGCATACCCGCACGAGCGCGGGACTCAAGACTCAATATACCGGTCGCATCGGTCGCGCCAATTCGATTCCGGCATTCGACTTACGCGGACCAACCCTACGACCGGAACCGGAATCGCATTGCCCCACTGAACATTGCCCAGGCTTCCCGACCCGAAAGGTCTAAGTACAAGCATGGCCATACGTTCGTTGACATCTCTTTTCCGATGCCTTAAAACGAATAGGAACGATTCGCGGGGTCGCTAGTTTGCCACCTCAATCTCCCGGCCGCCGATGCATGACGCTTATTTCGCCCGGCGGCGTTCTTGGTTCAACCCACGCCTTGATGGTACGGCGGCGAAAAAGCGCTACCGCTACCGACGGGGGCGGAGTCTGCGCCCATCACGGCTAGTTCCATCGCCGATCGCTAACATTTACCCGCGTGGGCCCAAGGGCCGACGCCAGGAACGTGATCCATGTCTGATTTGGTTTTGGTGACTGGGGCCGGTGGGTTCATCGGCGGGCACTTGGCAGGCGCATTATTGAAGGACGGCTTCCGTGTCCGCGCCGTGGATCAGAAGCCCCTGACGGATTGGTGGCAGAAGCACGACGCCGGCGACAACCATTGCCTCGACTTGAAGTCGTTGGAGCATTGTCAGAAAGCAGTGGCCGGCACGCAACGTGTGTTCAATCTCGCTGCCGACATGGGCGGAATGGGTTTCATCGAAAACAACAAAGCGCTGTGCATGTTAAGCGTGCTCATCAACACGCACATGTTGATGGCGGCGAAAGATGCCGGCGTGAAACGGTTCTTTTATTCCAGCTCGGCGTGCGTGTATGCCGCCGACAAACAGACGAATTTCGACGTGACCGCACTGAAAGAAGCGGACGCATACCCGGCGATGCCGGAAGATGGCTATGGCTGGGAGAAACTCTTCAGCGAGCGGATGTGCCGGCACTTCCGCGAGGACTATGGCTTGGCGACGCGCCAGGCCCGCTATCACAATGTGTACGGCCCCAACGGCACATGGAAGGGTGGCCGGGAAAAAGCGCCTGCGGCAATCTGCCGCAAAGTGATCGAAGCCAAGCTCAGCGGCAAACACGACATCGAAATCTGGGGCGACGGGCAGCAGACGCGCAGCTTCATGTACATTGATGACTGCCTTTACGGCACGCGCAAGATCATGGATAGCGACATTCTCGAACCGATGAACCTTGGGTCCGATGAATTGGTGACGATCAACGGCCTCGTAGATATCGTCGAGAACATCGCCGGCTTGAAGCTGAAGCGAAACTACAACCTCAGCGCTCCGAAGGGAGTGAATGGCCGCAACAGCGATAACACTATGATCCAGGCCAACCTCGGCTGGGCACCGCCGACAAAACTGCGCGATGGCCTGGAAAAGACTTATGCGTGGGTTCACGACCAGATTGTGAACAAACGGCCCTGCCCGATTTATTGACGCTTGAGTCAATGCGTCGCAATGCGATGAACTATGCGACGACCGCGCGTCAGGCTGTTTTATCACGTCTTTCATCCCTGCGAAAACGTGAGCGCCCGTCATTTCGCCGATCTGGCCCGGGGTTTGTCGGATCGCGGCTGGGACGTGTCGGTCAGTACCGCCAACCGCGGCTATCCAGATGGCTCGCAAAAGTACCCATTGCGTGAAGACTGGGATGGCGTGCGCATACGCCGGGTGTGGCGGCCGAACTGGAACCAATCGCGTAATCTCGGCCGGCTCGGCAATGCCGCCTGGATGATCGCCGCGTGGAGCCTGCAAGCGCTGAAGCCATGGGATCGACCCGACGTTGTCGTCATTGGTACTGACCCGATCCTGAGTGTCTTCGCCGCGATACCGTGGCGACTCACCGGAGTCAAAGTCGCCCACTGGGGTTTCGACATCTATCCGGAAGCGCCTGTCGCCGACGGTATGCTGAGAGAATCATCGCTGTTGGTTCGATCAATCAAGACGTTTCTAGGGTGGGCCTATCGGTCGTGCCATTTGATCGCTGACATCGGGCCATGTATGCGCGACTTGTTGGGCGGTTACGGCAGCAAGGCGCGAAAAGCGACGCTGACGCCGTGGGCCTTGGTGGAACCGGATGCGCCCGTCGCACCCGATCCGCAGGCACGGCAAGGGCTATTCGGCGATGCGAAACTGGGCCTGTTATATTCGGGCACTTTTGGCCGGGCACATTCGCATGAAGAGTTATTGGCTCTGGCTCGAGAACTCCGTGGCGATTCGGTGGCTTTCTGTTTTGCCGGTCGCGGTAACCGCGCCGATCAATTGAAAGCCGCGGTGTCGCCGGAAGATACCAACATCCGTTTCGCCGGCTTCGCCCCGGAAAGTGAATTGGAGAAGCGACTCGGCGCAGCCGACGTTCATTTGGCTAGCCTGCAACCGGCATGGACGGGCACTGTCGTGCCGTCGAAGTTCTTCGGCTCGCTGGCGATTGGCCGGCCCGTCGTCTTCGCAGGCAGTCCCGATGCCGCCATTGCCCAGTGGGTCAATCAATATGACGTCGGTTGGTTGCTGACAAAAGACAATGTGTCAACCGTTGCGGCGGAACTCCGGCAGTTGGTGGATCAACCTATTCTGCTGCAACAGAAGCAAGATCACTGCCAGCAGGTATATCGCAAGCAGTTCTCAAAGCAGCATGTGATCGAACGCTGGGATGTTGAGTTGCGACAACTTCTGAATGTGAAAGGGCGGCCGACCACGCCGCGACCATGATGAAGGCAGTGATATTGTGCGGTGGCCAGGGCACCCGCATGAGGGAAGAAACGGAGTATCGGCCCAAGCCGCTCGTGGAAATCGGCGGCAAGCCGATCCTCTGGCACATTATGAAGCAATATGCCCATTTCGGCATCCGCGACTTCGTGCTGTGTCTCGGTTATCGCGGCGCGATGATCAAAGATTATTTCCTCAACTATGAGGCGATGAACAACGATTTCACGATCTGTCTCGGCCGGCAAAATGCCATCGCCTATCACGACGAGCATCAGGAGCAGGACTTCAACGTCACGCTGGCCGACACCGGCGCGGAGAGCATGACCGGCGGCCGGGTTGCACGGGTCGCCCGCTTCCTTGATGGCGACCGCTTCATGGTGACGTATGGCGATGGCGTCGCCGATCTGGACGTCGGCAAGTTGATGGAATTTCATCGGTCGCACGGCAAACTGGCGACAATCTCAACCATGCGGCCAACGTCACGCTTCGGCATCCTGGATGTCGCCGACGATGGCATAGTCCGCAAGTTTGTCGAGAAGCCGCAACTCGACGGCTGGGCGTCGTGCGGGTTTTTCATCTTTGAGAGAAAGGTATTGGATTACCTCGGCGGCGATGACTGCGTTCTCGAACGTGAACCGTTGGAACGCCTCGCGCGTGAACGGCAACTTGCCGCTTTTCGCCATGAAGGGTTCTTCTTCGCGATGGATACCTATCGCGAATACATGCACCTGAACGAACTATGGAACAGTGGCAAGGCACCTTGGAAAGTCTGGGAATGACCGCGTTCGGGATCTTTCGTGGCCGGCGCATTTTGCTCACTGGCCACACCGGTTTCAAAGGCTCCTGGTTGGCGCTATGGCTGACGGAGCTTGGTGCGCAAGTTCATGGCTATAGCCTGGCACCCGCGACCGAGCCGAACCTATTCGGCGAGGCTCGCGTCGAATCAGCGTTGGCATCGCACATCATCGGCGATATCCGTGATGCGGCCAAACTCACGGCCACCATGCAACGAATGAAGCCGGAGATCGTGTTTCACCTGGCAGCACAGGCCATCGTCCGGCGCAGCTATCGCGAGCCGCGCGAGACGTGGGAGACCAACGTCCTCGGTACCGTGAACCTGCTGGAAGCGGTACGTGTGACGTCCGGTGTTCGCGTATGCCAGGTCATTACGTCCGACAAATGTTACGAAAATCCCGGGCAGGTTTGTTCCTTCCGTGAAACGGACGCGATGGGTGGTCACGACCCGTATTCTTCGAGCAAGGGCGCTGCCGAGATCGCGGTGGCGGCATGGCGGCGTTCGTACTTCGCCGCAGAAAATAACACCAGCATCGCCAGCGCCCGCGCGGGCAACGTCATCGGTGGCGGCGATTGGGCCGAGGATCGTTTGATTCCGGATTGTGTCCGCGCATTGACAAAGAATGAAGCGATCCCGGTTCGCAATCCTCATGCGGTGCGGCCCTGGCAACATGTGCTTGAGCCGCTCGCGGGCTATCTCACGTTGGCGGCCGCCCAATGGCGTGAGCCGCAGGATTTTGCCGACGGATTCAACTTCGGCCCGCTGCCCAGTGGGAACATCAACGTTGGCAAAGTCGCCGATATCGTCGTTAAGAATTGGGGCAGCGGTCGTTGGCAGCACACCGGCGATGCCGCGGATCGTGATCAATTGCACGAAGCACGCTTTCTCAAGCTCGACATCACCAAGGCGACGACGCTGCTCGATTGGCACCCGGTGTTCACGGCCGAGGAAGCCATTGCCGAAACCGTGCAATGGTATCGGCAGCGACATGCCGCTGGCATTGGTTTTGATGCCAAGGCTGCCTGTTTGCAACAAATCCAAGCGTACTCACGGAGAGCGGCGTGACCGCCAACCAGTTGCGAGAGCAAATCCTGACACTTGTGCGGCAATACCATGCCGTTGCATTTACACAGCGCGAGTTTGTGCCGGGACAATCGCCGGTGCCCTATGCCGGGCGCATCTTTGATGCCGAAGAGATTACCAAGCTTGTCGATAGTTCGCTCGACTTCTGGCTGACGACCGGACGTTATGCCGCCGAATTCGAGAAGCGTATCGCCGCATGGTTCGGTTTACGATCCGCGTTGTTGTGCAATTCCGGCTCATCGGCCGACTTACTGGCGGTCACGTCGTTGATGTCACCGACACTCGGCGATCGACGACTGAAACGTGGCGACGAAGTCATCACTGTCGCGGCGGGATTTCCGACAACCGTGAATCCAATCATCCAGAACGGGCTGGTTCCCGTTTTCGTGGATGTGGCGATCCCGACGTACAACATCGATGTGACTGCTCTTGAATCGGCCCGGAGTGCAAGAACCCGCGCCGTGGTCATCGCGCACACGCTTGGCAATCCGTTTGATCTCGACGCGGTGACGGCGTTTTGCAAGCAACACGATCTCTTCCTGGTCGAAGATTGTTGTGATGCGTTGGGTGCGACCTGGCGTGGCAAACACGTCGGCGCGTTTGGCGACTTGGCGACCGTGAGTTTCTACCCGGCTCATCACATTACGATGGGTGAAGGCGGCTGCGTGCTGACGGATCGCCCGGTGCTGAAGAAGGCCGTCGAGTCATACCGCGATTGGGGCCGCGATTGCTGGTGCGAGCCGGGCAAAGACAACACGTGCGGAAAGCGTTTCGGCTGGGATCTTGGCAAGCTGCCGCATGGTTACGATCACAAATACACGTACTCGCACATCGGCTACAACTTGAAACTCACCGACATGCAAGCGGCCATCGGCGTTGCCCAGCTCGACAAGCTGCCGAGCTTTGTTGCAGCGCGGCGTGCCAACTTCCGCACGCTGTATGATGGATTGAAAGACTTGCAAGAGTTCCTGATCCTGCCGGAAGCGACGCCGGGCAGCGATCCAAGTTGGTTCGGCTTTCCCATCGCGGTGCGACCAGAGGCGCCGTTCT
>JANLTA010000572.1:0-2510 GCA_031362705.1 Gemmataceae bacterium
CGGCTTCGCCAGATTCGCCCCGACCTATCGCCGGAATTGGATGAAGTCGTCGCCCAGATGATGGCCGCCAAAGTCGAAGACCGACTGCAAAACCCGGAATTGGTCATGGCCGCCCTTGAGCCACTCCTGGAGGAACGGACGCGAGAGCAACTTGCGATTTCGCCGCGGCCGCATTCCGTAGCCGATCTGATCTTGGACGTGCCGGGTGCAGCCACGGCCAACGTCGCAAACCGCCGCGTCCTCCTCATTTCCGATGGCGAGATCACGCTGGACGCTTGCCGTCGCATCCTGGCGAAAATCGCGATTCCTTACGACGTTGCCGCCGACGGCACCGAGGCATTGCACCGCATGAAGACCGCGGCATACGACCTCGTGCTCGTCGATCTCGAACTTGAGGGAATGGGCGGCACAGAGTTGTGCCGACGACTGCGGGGCAATGCCAGTGTGCCCCATCAAAAGATCATCGCCCTGTCAACACGATCAAAAGCCGATGACGCAGCGCGGCTGATGTTGAAATACATCAATGATTTTCTTTCCAAGCCAATCAGCGCGATTCAACTTCGATCGCGTGTCTTGGCGGCTCTCTGCACCAAAGATCAACAAGACAATGCCGATCGCCTGAATCAACACCTCATCGAAAGTAGTCGCCACGCAACCGTCAAAGCGCTGCCAAATACACCCTCCGACGATTCGTCCGATTGGAACCTCTGATCGATGCCTTGCGACAAAATTCGCCGCGTAGTTTCAACCGACGAGCGTGGCTTTGCTGAAGGGGATCATATCATCGACCCGAATCACAACCTAAACTGCATGAAGTCGCTGGTCGCTATCGTGCCGTTGTCGCTTAGCGCCGCCGCTTGCGCCAGCCGACCCACGCCACCGCCAACCCTACCAACGCCATGCTTGATGGTTCTGGCACGACGGTGATGTACAGCGGGAAGTTGTTGTGCGCGGGGTCGAAAATAATCGGGTCAAAGAAGCCCATTACCGTTCCCATGTTGCCCACAAGCGGGTTGACGTCAGTCAGCGTGATCATGCCGTTGCCGGGCGCAGAGCCAGCGATCACTTTGAATGTGAATAAGACAGTTGGCGGCAGGATGCCCGCATCGGCAAAAACTCCATCGCCGGTATCCGCACCAGTAATGGCCGTTTGGCCCATGTTATAGCCAGGAAACGTGAAGGGATGGCCAACCCCAAGCGGTGCTTGCGAACCCGCATTTGACCTGTTAGCGGAAAAAAGGGAAAAAAGGGGTCATTCAACATTGATTTGCACTTTCGATTGTGGCCATTACTGCAGTTGGTAGCCGATTGTGCCCGGCCACATCGGCGTCTTGTGCCATTGCTTTTTCAATCTCGGTAGCCTGACGTGGATGCGGCGGCGTGGAAGTCTGTCTTCCGATGCGATGTCCGCGGCCAAGGTGCTACGCCAAAAGAATCCGCAACCGACATATTGACCTTAATTTACTAATAGTGTATAGTTGTATCGTATAGGCACGACACGCCGATGCCTTGCGATGTTCTCGCCAGACTCGGAACCAGTTTGGCTGGCACATCGATCGCGCGGATGGCCTGCCGTCTGTCAGCGCGGTGATTGATTCGACAATGGCTGTTGGCGTGCATGGCTTGTGCGGCATCGGTTCCAGCCGGCATCGCCAGCATGGATCATCGCGAGAGTCGTATATCGGCTGGTTGAATGTGTCTGTGATTGTCGCGGCTGTGTAGCTGCCCGGATCGGCAATCAAAGTACAAGGCAACGCGTAGTCAGACCTACTCCGACGGCGAAGCGCTCATGACTTCATCGTCACCGCCTGGAGTTTCTCTTTCGACGCATCCATGATTTCAACATGAAGGGATCGACCATGCGAATCCATCGTGACCACGGCGGGAAAATCCTCGACGTGCATTTCCCAAACGCTTCGGGGCTGCCGAACTCTTCCTAGAGGAACACACGCGGCGTTTCCTTCACGCAACGGGCATAGATTTGTGCCGCACCGCCGATGGCGTGCAAATCAGTCCCGCAGCTATAGCTGGACAAATCTTGTTGTTACAAAGTCGTGACAGCGTGAAAAGCCTTTCGGGTGTATGTTAGTCTCCGTCTCGCAGATCGCGCAACCGCCAGGCTCAACGCGCTTTACTCTTGATCGGAGAAGAGATGTCACCTCTCGTTTTGTTCAACATTTGCAGCCTCTTGCTCGCGGGGCTGTTCGCGATCTTCAGTCCGATTGACGAGCCAGCGAAACGCGATCCCTACTTTACGCCGACGGAGAGCACGTCGACCAAATACATGCCCCGGGTGATCATTCGCAACATGCGGGAGGATCGCGCTGGGAACATCTGGTTCGCCACGTTTGGCGGCCCGATTCGCTATGACGGTAAAGAGTTCACCAACTTTTCCGAAGAAGTGGGCCTGGCGAAGACACGCATCTTTTCGCTCACGGAAGATCGAACGGGCGCACTTTGGTTCGGCTCCATCACCGGCGGGGCCTCACGCTATGACGGAAAAGCGTTTA
>JANLTA010000574.1:0-9944 GCA_031362705.1 Gemmataceae bacterium
GATTACATGCGCGATCAGGGTGACTACGACTTGGCGATCATTGTCAGCCCCACCAATCCCAATGTTGTTATCGCGGGCGGCGACGGAACCGGGCCAAGTCAGAACACAAATCTCATCGTGTCAAGCAACGACGGCGGCATCACCTGGCGTGATTTGATCGCGGGATCGGGTGCCACACTCGGTGTGCATACCGACCTTCACGCGCTCGCATTCGACAAGAGTGGTCGCTTGCTGGTTGCTTCGGATGGTGGCATGTTCCGTTTGAACAACGCCACTCTGCCGGCACCGACATTGGTTCCACCATTCAATGGTGCCATCCCGAACTGGGTGTCGCTTAACGGCGCGATCAATGTTGCGGGCGGCCTGAACACGATTCAATTTGTCGGCATCGGCACGCACCCGACCGACGCCAACAAAGTGGCCGGCGGTAGCCAGGATAACGGACTAGCTTTGTTCACCGGCAATATCGCTTGGGATACCAAGGCGGGCGGTGATCGCGGCGAAACGATTTGGGATTTTGACCGCCCGAACAACCTCTATAATGCCGCTCCGATCGGCAGCGTCGGTCCTGCCAACTACATCTCCAAGTCCACAGACGGCGGTAACACCTGGGAGGATGCCACCAATGGCATTCAAGGCCAGACCACGCAGAACACGTTGTTCTATCCTCCGATCATCATGGACCAGAACAACTCCATGCGGTTGTTCACCGGCACGGATAAAGTTTGGGTCACTGATGATGGCGCGGCCAATTGGAGCCAGACAACGAAGTACGACAACGTTGTCGATGTCATGATTCCGGATACGCCGCTGTCAGGGATGTCGCCGCCAATTCCTATCGTCACGATTGGAGTGACGCGCGCTCCCGATACTATCGTGTACGTATCGCAGGGTGGCGCACTGTTTCGCATCCAATTGTTCTTCCCGTTCCCGACGCCTCCGGCAACTACGGATTGGGTGGACGTTTCACCGCCCGGCGGTGGCGTATCGAAAATTGTCATTGACCCGACCGCCCCCGGTACCATTATTGTCGTGGCCGGTGGAACTATCTGGCGATCGACCAATTTCGGGGGGACGTGGACGCCGTTGGACGGTGCCATACTCAATCCTAACCGGCTGCCCGCAGTCGGCACCAGTACGTTGGCGTTGGACACGCGAATCGCCACCGATCCAACAGACGACATCCTTTATGCCGGCACCGAAGATGGCGTGTACGGCCTATTCAATCCCACCAACCCCAACGTCTCGTGGTTCCGCATCGGCGATCAAAATCTGCCGAATACCTCCGTCCGCGACTTGGACCTGAACACGACGACGGGCATCTTGTCCGCAGCCACCTATGGTCGCGGTGTGTGGCAGACACGCATTCGCGGTACCATTCAAGGTCAGGTGTTTGAAGACCTTAACGGCAACGGCAACTTCGATAGTGGTGAACCTGTTCAGGCCGGCGTCACCGTACGATTGCTCGATGCTACACCGGGTGGTTCAAACGGGGCCGAGTTGGCGACCACGGTTACCGACGCCCTGGGCAACTACAGATTCCAAAGCCTTCGCGCCGGTAATTACCGCGTGGTGCAAACGTCACCGACTGGCCAGGTGCAGACGACGGCTAACCCTGCCGACCTGTTTAATTTCACCGAGCAGTCGCTGGCCACGCCGACGTTCACGGGCACGGTAGTACCAGGCATCACCGTCGATGTTCGATATATTTTCGGCAACTTCCGCACCGGCAATGTCAGCGGTGTAAAGTTCGAAGATCGAAACAACAACGCGGTGCGCGATGCCGGCGAACCCGGTCTTGTTGGCTTTGTGATCTTCAGCGATCTCAACGGCGATGGCATTCGTCAATGGACCGACCTGAACTCCAACAACGTATTCGACGCCGGCGAAGGCGAACGCTGGACCACAAGCGCCGCCGACGGGTCGTATCTGCTGACGGGCTTCGGACCGCCGGTGGTGATGGGCGTGCCCACGACGCCGCCGCCGTTCTCGATCCGCGAAATCCAGCAGGCGAACTTCACGCAAACGTCGCCGAACCCGACTCCGTTCACGGTACTGAGTGGCCAGAACTTCAGCGGAGTGAACTTCGGCAACATTCGTAATGGCCGGCTGTCGGGAGCAATTTTTAATGATCTCACCGGCAATGGCATTCACGATGCCGGTGACCCCGGCGTGCCGAACGCCACCCTGAACCTGATCGACACAGCCACCGGATCGATCATCCGGACCATCCAATCGGATACGGTGGGCAACTACACGTTCTTCAGCCTGGCCCCCGGCACGTATGAAATCCGCGAAGTCGTGCCGACCGGTTGGATTCAGACGAAGCCGGTCGCTCCAAGCCCGACCTTCTACACGGCCACGATCATCGGCGGCGGTCAGTTGGGTGGCTTCGAGTTCGGCAACTTCAAGCTGTTCACCGTGTCCGGTGTCAAGTTTGAAGACAGCAACGGCGACGGCATTCGCCAAGGCTCCGAAGCGGGTATACCCGGATTCACCATCCGGCTCACCAACACCGGCACCGCCGTCGTCACCAATGCGGTCACGGATGCGTTCGGCAATTACACGTTCCCGAACATCGGGCCGGGCAATTACTCAATCGCCGAAGTGCAGAAGCCCGGTTATACGCAGACTTCGGCGACGCCAGCCAATTTCCAGGGCATCAGTGCGACCAATCGCACGAGCTTGAATTTCGGAAACTTCCGCTTCATCACCGCCACCGGCGTGGTGTTCAACGACGTAAACGGCAACGGCATCCGCGACGCTGGCGAAGTCGGAATCGGTGGCATCAGCGTACGACTCGATCGCGGTAACGATGGCGTGATCGACAACACCGCGCTCACGGATGGCAATGGCGTGTACAGCTTTCCGACCCTCGGGCCGGGCACTTATAGGATCACCACAGCGCCACGTAAGGGCTTCGTCATTACGACGCCGCCAGGCGGTGCTTACCTGTTCTCGGCCGTCAGTTCGACGAATCCGACGGGCCTCGACTTTGGTGTTCGTTCAGCAGCTGTCGAAGCGGTTGGTGAAGACGCTGGTGCTGGTCCACTCGTTACGGTTCGAAATCCGTTGACGAAGCAGGAGCTATTTAGCTTCCTGGCTTACACGCCGAGTTTCCGCGGCGGTGTCCGTGTCGCGACCGGTTACATCAATGGGACATCGTCGCCACAAATCGTGACGGCTCCCGGGCCGGGTGGCGGGCCACACATCCGCGTGTTTAACTCCCAGACCGCCGTCGAAGAATGGGGCTTCTTCGCATACACCGCTGGCTTCTCCGGTGGCGTCTATGTCGCCGCCGGCGATGTCAACGGCGACGGCTTCGACGACATCGTGACGGCCGCGGGGCCTGGTGGCGGACCACACATTCGTGTGTGGAGCGGCCAGACACACTTGGAGTTGTTTGGCTTCTTCGCCTATGATTCCCGGTTCAGCGGTGGCGTTCGCGTCGCGGTAGCCGATGTCAACGGCGATGGCAAGGGCGACATCATCACTGGTGCTGGCCCGGGCGGCGGACCGCACGTCAAAGTGTTCAGCGGTGCCAACCTCGCGGTCCTGCAGAGCTTCTTCGCCTTTGAGGCGGGTTTCACCGGCGGCGTCTTCGTCGCTGGCGGCGACTTCACCAAAGATGGCAAGGCCGACATCGCGGTCAGTGCCGATGCCGGCGGCGGCTCGCATGCCCGCATCTTCAATGGCGTCAACCTTGCCATCGTCAGCGAAGTGTTCGGCTTCGAGAGCAGCTTCCGCGGCGGTACTCGCGTGGCCGTCATGGACACCAACTTCGACAACAACCTCGATTTGGTTCTGGGTGCGGGGCCGGGACGACGACCGGAAGTCTCGGACTTCACGCTGGTCAACGGCAGCCTGCAGAAGATCAACACCTTCACCGCATTCGACCCGACGTTCCTGGGTGGCGTGTTTGTGGGTTGAGATCGAGAAAACTACAAAGCCCATCCGTTGTTGCAACGGGTGGGCTTTTCTGTTGCGCGAGTATGATGAGTGGGAATGGCAATTGTTCCCGCCACTTCCGACGCAATTAGTCGCGCCGCCGAGTTATTACGCGGCGGCGGTCTGGTCGCGTTTCCGACTGAGACGGTGTACGGCCTCGGTGCCAACGCACTGAACGCCACCGCTGTGGCTCGCATCTTCGCGGCCAAAGGTCGGCCGGCGAATAATCCCGTTATCGTTCATGTGGCTGACACTTCGCTGGTATCCACGGTAGCCACCGAGTGGCCAGATGTGGCGGCAAAACTGGCGGCGGCGTTCTGGCCCGGCCCGTTGACGCTGGTGCTGCCCAAGCGAGATGACGTGCCAGACGCTGTGACGGCAGGCGGGCCGACCGTGGCCGTGCGGGTGCCCGCTCACCCGGTGGCTTTGGCTTTATTGCGCGAGGCCGGTGTGCCTGTTGCCGCTCCCAGCGCGAACCGTTCGTCGGCCTTGTCGCCGACGACGGCGCAACACGTGTTGCAATCATTGGAAAGTTTGGTGGACATGATCTTAGATGGTGGACCGTGCGCCGGCGGCATTGAATCTACCGTGGTGGATGTGACAGCATTGCCCGTGCGGTTGTTGCGCCCGGGGTTGGTGGCGGTGGCGCAACTCGAGGAAGTCTTGGGCGAGGTTGTCGTCGGGGGAGATTTACGCGCTAAGCCGCAAGCGGCTTTCAGATCGCCGGGGTTATTGGATAGGCATTATGCGCCGCGGACGCCGTTGGAGTTGGCGAGCGACGACGGCACGGCGCGGGTACGACAGTTATCCGGACGTGTGGGTTGGTTGACATGGATTGATGTTTTTGATGTCGCCGGTGTCGAGAGGCGCGGTTTGCCGCGCGATCCGGCCGGCTTTGCGGCAGGCTTGTACGCGGCGCTACATGAGCTGGATTTGTTGGGTTTGGATATGATTGTCGTGGCAGCCATGCCGTCGGAGCCTGCGTGGCTGGCCATTCAGGATCGTTTGTCCCGTGCGGCACATCGTTCTTAACCGGGCTTGCCCAGATTTCCCGGATGGGGTATGCGTCGCGGGTTCGCAGGAGGCGGACTATGCGACGATTGGCCGTGATTATTGGTGCGATGGTGGTGGGGCTGGCCCTGGCGTCAAGCCCGGCCACGTCGATTCACCGTGATGGCTTTGAGGGCGGCACAGTGCGTTTTCGCCGCGGCCAAGCTACGGTGACAGCCCGCGAAGATGCTCATGCCATTACGCAGCAACATGCCCACACCGCGCCGGCATCGGAATACATCAAGATCGCCGTCGAGGATGCCAACCGCGAACTCAATCCTTACCTTCATTACGTTTACTCGACGCCGCACGCTCCGGTCACGGATGAAACTGCCGCCAGCATTTGGGTCCGCGCCAGTCGCCCCGGCGTGCAACTGTTGGCGCGGGTGGTGTTGCCGAAGGAACGTGATCCGGCCAATGTCGCCTCGCCATTGACGGTGCTTGTGCCCGGTGAAAAATCGACGTTAGCCGGCGGCCGCTGGCAGCGCCTTGAGATTCGCCAATTCTCGAAGCTCGTCGCTGAGGAACGTCAGCGCCTTCGGGCACGCTTGAATAAAGACGTGGACATTTCAGAAGCCTATGTCGATCAGGTTGTGTTGAATCTTCATGCCGGTCCAGGTCCGATGGAAGCGTGGATCGATGATCTCGAAATCAGCCCGGTCCCCGCGCCGACGCCGGATGCTTCACCATCGGTGCGTTCTGAAGCGCGGTCCAAGGCCGCCCCGGGGCCACCGCCGCCCGGCGTGCGACCGCTTGGCCCGGCACCCGTCGAGTTTCAGCGCGATCAACTCCGGGTCAACAACCGCTCTGTGCTGTTTCGTGGCATTCGCCATACCGATACACCGCTGAAGGCACTGCGCGACGCGGGAATTAACACGTTGTTTTTTCCCGATGCGACGCCGCCCGCCGTGGCCGCCGAGGCGACGAAACTGGGCTTCTGGCTCGTGCCCAACGTACCGATTGAAGGTGACGGTGCGGCTCGTGAAGTCGCGCGTATGGCCGGCGACGATGCCGTGCTAGCTTGGTATTTAGGCGAATGGCGAACAACCGAACAGCGCGACGCCGTGATTCGTACTGCCACGGCCGTCCGCGCCGCCGACCCGCAGCGGCCCATCGCCTGCGATGTGCGCGAGGACTTTTGGAACTACTCGCGGTCCATTGATTTGGTTGGCTCGCACCGCTGGCCGCTGTTCACGTCGTTGGACATGTCGAAATATCGCGATTGGTTGGCTCAACGGCGCAACCTGTGCCGGCCCAACTCGTTCACGTGGTCGTGGGTGCAGACGCATTTGCCGGAATGGTACCTCGATGTGGTGCGCCCCGCGCGCACACCGGCCGGTTTTTCGCAGCCCGTCGGCCCACACCCTGAACAAATCCGCGTGTTGACCTATCTCAGCATCGCGTCCGGTGCCAAAGGTATTGCGTATTACTCGGACCGGGCGCTATCGGACGCTCAGCAGGGCCGCGATCGGTTGTTGCAAATTGCTCTTTTGAATCAGGAACTCAGCCTGCTCGAACCGTTGCTTGTTACCGCCGTCGATACGCCGACGTGGATTGACACCTCGGTGCCACAGGTGAAAGCCGCCGTGTTTCGCAGCGAGCGTGGGGTGCTTGTGTTGCCAATCTGGCTCGGCGAAGGCACGCAATACGTCCCCGAACAGGGCGCGATTACCAAGTTGGTGGTTACTGTGCCGCAGGTGCCGGTCGGCACGCAGGCATGGGACGTAACGCCGGGCGAAGTGCGATCGCTTGTAGTAGAGCGCGTTGTCGGCGGTACGCAAGTAACGTTACCGGAGTTCGACCACACGGCGGCAATTGTCTTCACGGCCGATACATCGCCGACGGGACTGGTAGTACGCTGGCAGGATCTTGTCCGTCGTATGGGACCGAATGCCGCGCAGTGGAACTACGACTTGGCCGACGTCACGCTCCGTAAAGTGGAAACGATCCAAAAGGAAATGACCATACTGGGCGTCGCGCTTCCAGATTCGGAATTGTTATTGAAGGCTTCCCGTGACAGCATTCAAAGAGCCAAGGCGGCCTGGGAGGCCAGCGACTATCGCACGGCCTACCGTGAGGCGCAGCGGGCGCAACGGCCACTTCGCGTATTGGCCCGGGATCAATGGAAGAGCTTGCTCAAGGGCATGGACCCGCCAACCGCTAGTCCGTTTGGCGTAAGCTACTTCTCCTTGCCGCAACATGTGGCGTTGATTCGACAAATTGCCGGCTCATCGCCGCGGGATAACTTGTTACCCGATGGCGACTTCGAGAACGGCAAAGACAGCCCTACCGGCTGGCAGATTGTGTTGAACACGCTGGACGACGTCGAGTTGATCGCCAAACCTATCGACGATGCGGCAGTCGGCAAGCGCGCATTGCAATTGCAAGTGAAGCCCAAAGCCCCGCCGCCCGGTCAACAACCACCGCCACCGCCGCAAGCCCTCGAACGAACATTTCTGGGAGTCGAAAGCGCACCGGTCCGGCTGACGCCCGGCAGCCTGGTCCGGATCAGTTTTCAAGTGAAAGTGCCCACGGCGATCACCGCGTCGGCGGACGGTTTAGTGATCTATGATTCCGCCGCCGGCGAGGCCCTCGGTGTACGCATTGCCGGCCCTTTGCCGCAGTGGAAGCGCTATACCCTGTACCGTCAGGTGCCGACCGATGGCGAAATCCGCGTCGTCGCCGCGTTAACCGGAATCGGCATTGCGATGATTGATGATGTAAAGATCGAGCCGTTGGTGTCAGGCAAGTAATTCGTCATACATTCAATACGTTGGCAACAATGATCTTTGTCTGAGGTCACGCGCTATGCCGCGCATTGATGTTGATGACGAATGGTCGAATGATGACGACGACGAGACGATTCCGTGCCCATATTGCAAGCGCGAAATCCACGAAGACGCCCAGCGCTGCCCGTACTGCGAAAACTGCATTTCAACGGAAGACGCGCCGCCCACCGCCAAACCGTGGTGGATCATCATCGGCGTCGTCGCATGTTTGTATGCGATGTACCGCTGCATCGTGCCATAAGCGTCAGGAAAACAACTGCTTCACCGGAATAGAAAAGCCCGGTAGCACATCGGGAATCGTCAACGTGTCGCCATTGTCGAACACTTGCTGAAATTCGTCTGGGCGCATGACGGCCACGGCCGATGTTTTGGGGTCGATCAGGACAACGACACGGACGCCGGCTTCCAAATACTCACACGCCTTACGAACAATCCGATTCCAGCGATCGGACGGAGAGTACACCTCGAACACAAGGTCCGGGGGCTGATCCGCAACGCCTTTAGGCACCGGGCCTTTGGGCAGGCGCTCGTAGCTCCAGTAACACACATCGCCGCCGCGCACGGTATCGGGGTTCTGGTGTGTTCGCACGAAGGTGTCGTTGGACATCACACGACCAAGTTGGTGCGTTTCGACAAAAGTAGCGATGGCAACTACCACTTTGACGCAAATAAATCCGTGTTCCGTCCCGGGCATCGGTAACTCCTCCAATCGACCCTCGTAAAGTTCGAATCGTTGATTCTCGTACTGCTGGACAAATTCATCGGCTGTCAGCAGTTTCGTCGCGGCTGCGATCATCGGAGGCCCTCCTCGGCGGTGGTAACAGTAACAAACAGCACCGATTTAGTACAACCCAGCAAATTTCGCGTCGGACTTATGAGAACCCATTCGTGAAAACGCCGTGGCAGCCGTTTTTCGGGGGGGTCGCTTCGTAACTTCCTCGCAAATCCATCTTGCGGTTGGCCAGTCCGTTGCCCACAATAGAGAAGGAGATGAGTCCGAACAGGGGGTATCTCATGCGCCGTGGTGTGTTGGCTTTGGTGGTCTTGCTGATCGGGGTGTCCAGCGTTCGCGCCGAATACCTATTCATGCAATTTCTCATGGGCTACAAGCGGCCGCAACCGGGGCAAGGCGGTCCTGCGCAGCCGGCACCGGTGCCGCCAGGCGTCGGTGGCGCAACCAATAATCCAAACGATCCCAATTCCGACGTCATCGTTGTGGCCGTCCATGCCGTGGTCGAATGCTGGGCCGGCATTCCCGGTGCGAGTTTGGCCGGTGCAACGCGGCCCGTGATCAAAACTAAATACGGCACCACCCATCTGTACAACGACGATCAACTGGGCACGAGACTTATCCCGCGTCTCGCCACGATCAAAGCGCGTCATGCTGGTATGCGGGAAAGTCTGGGAAAGAATCGCACCAACGAGAGAATCTACGACCTGGCCGAGTGGTGCCTCAACTTCGGCCTCGTCGATGAGTTCGTCAACGTGTTGGAAGAGGTCGCCAAGGCCGGCAAGAAGACTGGCTTGGATAAACTGGACCGCGCGGTCGAGATTTTCACACAAGTCAAAGCCGAGTTGGCCAAACCCATCGAGCGCGAAGACACGGCCAACTACTGGCGCAGCCGGCTGGGCTTCCGCGTCACGCCGTCCGATCATTATGCGTTGTTGTACAACACGCAGCTTTCCGATCCGCCGGAAGTCAGTCAACGGCTCAAGTTGCTCGAAGAGAACATGAAGGCGGTGTACTATTACTTTGCCTTAAAGGGCATTGCCCTGAAGGTGCCCGATCAGAAGCTAGTCGTCGTGCTGCTGGACCAACCGGAACAATTCAAGATTCAACGGGCACTGATCGAAGACGAGCCGCTGGTGGCCGATGGCTTCTTTGCCGCCCGCGATAATGTCGTGGTGTTTTCCAATCAGCGGCTCGATAACGAATCAATTCTGTTCAAACGACAGATGCAGGGCTACTACACACAAGGCTGGGACCGCAAGTCGCTGCTCGAAGGCAAGGGAATCAACAAGCTCGCCGGTAAGTCGCCTGATGAACGTTACCGCATGGAAACGCTGGCGCTGCTCGACGCTACACTCGACGAGGAAGGCGAGCGGGCGTCCGTGACCCACGATGCCACTCGACAACTGTTTGTCGGCTGCGGCTTC
>JANLTA010000586.1:0-3298 GCA_031362705.1 Gemmataceae bacterium
CCAATGTCATTCCGCGCTCATCAAGCATAAATCGGGCCGTGGGGTAGACGGCATGAACCTTATGTAATGTCTCGATAAACCCCCGCCGGAAATCACGGATACGTTCGTATCCTGGCCCGAACTGTTCCTGCAAACTGGTCCATGGCACCAGTTGCGACTTGCTCGCGGTCACGCGGTGAAGCCGCTGAGCAAGCCAGACGTACAAGTCGAGGGCCAGCGACGAACCCGCCAATGCGCCGACGGCCCGCCGGTCCAACGGAACGGCGTGGTGCTTCAGGCTGTCAAAGTATTCGGCACTGAGGCGCACCGTCGATGGCCATAACACGCGTTGGCCCGCCTCGTCGGGATACCACAAGTCGAACGCGCTGACGAACTGCGTGTTCACTTGCACGGCCCGCCCCTGCTCAACCAATCCCATACGGACTGTCGCGGCGGCTAAGCGTGCCAATTGGTCTTTCAGGTGCCGCAAATGCGGGCCATTGGTCGGCAAGCCCAACGAGCGGGCAAACGCCGTCATCGAATCTTCGACGTCGATCACCGGCGAATTGTTGCGCACGGCCTCGGTGGCCAAATGGATCAGCACCAGCCGGGGCTTCTCGCCGTAAGGAAGGCCCAACGGCACGAACTTCTCGGTGCTGGGATCGAACGCGGAACCGGCTTCAATGCGAAGTGACGTATGACCCTGCTTGCGGTCCCACTCGCGCACTGCGTCGCTGGGGTTCGTGTAGGGCAAGCCGCAGGCGCACTGCACCGTATGCAAAAAGTCGATGGCGTCGGCCCGCTCGGTGCGGATCGCGGCCGATGCCGCGACGAGTTTTTGTTGATGGCGGGTGAGTTGCATTTAGGAGCCATTTATAAATAACTTCCACATCCAATCCGGCTCACGTCGTCCACAGCCCCTTGGGCTCAATCGAATAGTTCCACTGCGGGCACAGGTCGTTCCGCACCAGACGCACCTCCGCCATCTCCGCCTTCGACACCTTCACGCCGCACGCGTACACCCGGTCCCGCCACTCGGCCGTCACCCGCAGTCCCGACGCGTTCGTCGTGCCCCGCAGACACGACAACATCACCTCCGGACTCCGCAACGGCGTGCCCGCCCAATTGATGCTGATCGGCCCGAACAGACGATGCTCGATCGGATTCCACTTCGACGCCCCCGTCGGGTAGTGACACACCGTCACCACCAGCCCGCAGCGGTCCGCCCACTGCTGTAGCCGTGCCTTCCACAAATGCGGCCGGCAGCCGTTGCAACCGCCGGCGTCGGCCAGCACCAGCACCGCCCCGGCGCCCGCGTAGCGTTTGCAACCAATGCGGCTCCAATAACTCGCGAGCGCGTCCACCGCGAACTCCGGCGTGCTGGCCGAGGTGCCGACCACCACATGCCCGCGGCCGGCCATCACGTCGTAGATGCCGTACGGCACCGCCTTGCACTGCGCGTCCGACAAGAAGTCATGCGCGTTCACCTCGTCGCCGTGCCGGCTCCACGTCGCGCCGGCGTTCTTGAAGTTGCCGATCAACTCCTTTTTCTTCGCGTCCACGCTCAAAATCGGCCAACCCTCGTCGCGGAACGCCGCGATCGTCTCCTCAATGTGCCGGAACTGGCGGTCGCGGTCGGGATGCGACGGGCCGGTGAAGCGCTTGATGTTGACGTGCAGATTGTAGTCCAGGTCCTCGAGCAGCCGGCCGACGGTCGTCGGGCTCGCCGGATGATGGAGCGCGGTCAACTCGTCGCTGATCGATTGCAGGCTGCGTCGCACGTAGCGCTCCTGCGTCATCGGGTTGCCGCCAGTAACGGGCTCGACCAACTGCTTCACCGTCTCGACGAGAGCGGGGTCTTTTTTTTCAGCGCGTGCCGTCCGCCGCCGGGCTGGCGGGCACGGCCGACGGGACGGCCTTCGAGGTCGTCGTCGAGTTCCTCGCGGCCGCGGCGGATGGTGTCGGGGTGGAGGCCGGTGATGGCGGCGAGTCGGGCGTCGCCGCCGTAGCCGAGCTTTTGGGATTCGAGGGCGACGAGCCAGCGGCGTTGTTGTTCGTCGAGTCGGCTGAGGACGAGGTTGAGGTTGTGGTGGAGGATGCGTTCGGGGTGATCGTGCCCGCCGAGGCATTCCGGGCACCCGCATTCCTGAATGACGGCCATGACAATTCCTCCATGAATCAAGCCAGCTGGCTACAGCTCATTCTATGTCTGGAGGATGTGGAAGTTAAAGATGAATGGCTCCTTTGGGCCCAAATAACTTGCATGGCAGTTTTTCCACCGAAAGGTAGCTCGCCGGTCAGCGCGTTGTAAAACGTGCAACCCAAGCTGTAAATGTCCGTTCGGATATCGCACGAAGAGGAATCGGTAATCTGCTCAGGTGCCATGAAAGCTGGAGTTCCCATCATCATGCCCTGAGCAGTGATCTGCGGTTCGACCCGTTTTTCAGCAGTCGCTTTTGCGAGTCCGAAATAGAGGATTTTGACGCGCAGCACATTATCAGCTTCTGTGACAATCAGATTTCCGGGCTTAATGTCACGGTGAATCATGCCGCGTTCAAAAGCATGCTGCAATCCTTGCGCTGCCTGATTGATAAAGTTACAGGCATCCCAAATCGGCAGGGCTCCATGTCGATTGATCATTTTCGCGAGGTCAAGACCAGGCACATATTCCATGGCGAATACCCAGTTTTGATCAACTTGCAGCGCGTTATATGCTGCAACGACATTCGGATGTTGAAGTCTTGCCGCGGCGCGAATCTCCCGCAAAAACCGCTCGACGGCTTCCGAATGTCGCGTCAACTCGGCACTCAGTACTTTGAGCACTTCAAAACGATCAAGAATGATATTCTTTGCGACATAGACAACACCCATCCCGCCTTGGCCGAGTAATTTGAAGTCTGTGTAATTCGGCAATCCCTCCAAGAAATTGTCTTTTTTACGTTTTGGGGGAACTGACATGGATCGATCGCCGCCCATCGTCATTGCGGTATTGACTGCCTCATATCTTGCGATCGATTCATCACGAACCAATGGTAATTGATTCATAGTATCCAAATGTACAATTTGCGAAGCATCTTCTTCGTCTTCTAAAATAATACTTGCAGTATTTGCATCGGGACGCAGTTGCCGTGGTTGCTCCATCACTTTTTCCAATGCCAACAACGTCGATAAAGCACTTGCCGTATCACAGCGCCTATCTGTTTCCTTCGACAGGCAGAAAATCAGAAAACTATCCACTTCCCTTAGTAGTGTCGCATCCTGTTTGTAGGCGGATATTATCGGTTTCGTCAGATGCGATATCATCAGTTCGTGCGGCTTG
>JANLTA010000617.1:0-2697 GCA_031362705.1 Gemmataceae bacterium
GCAGAAACGAGAAACTCCAATGCAACGACTCATCGCAGTGAATCCCGCCGAAGCCACTGGCAAGGCGAAGCAACTTTTGGACGGTGTGCAAGCAAAGCTTGGCATCACGCCGAACCTCATGAAGACTCTGGCCACCGCTCCGGCCGCACTGGAGGGGTACCTGAATTTCGGCGCGGCGCTTGCAACGTATCCGTTCGGCGAACCCCTGTTGGCAGAGGTGTTGGGGCCTGATGAAATGGCTCCATGGCACGAACGCGAGGGAATGGACTTAGCGCGGCGGAAGCGACGCGATTGTTGGAAGGGTACGAGCGCAGCAAGCTAACCCGGCGCGATTACTGCGCGCAGATGGGGATCCCGGTCACGACGTTCGACTATTACCGGCGCCGGCAAGCCGGAAACAAGCAAGCCAGAAAGCCGGCAGCGGCATTGGCGCTGGTGAAAGTGATCCAACCGGAGCGCAGCCACGGCTTTGCGCTGGTGCTGAGCAACGGCAGGCGGATCGAGAGCGGCTGGGGCTTTGCCAGTGAAGAACTGACGCGCCTGGTGCGTGTGGTGGAACAAGCGTGATGTTCGGACTGGGACCGGCGACAAAGATCTACCTTGGCATGGCGGCGGTGGACATGCGCAAGGGGTTTGACGGGTTGTACGGGATGGTGCGGGACCAACTGGGGCAAGATCCGCTGAGCGGCCATCTTTTTGTTTTCTCGAACCGGGATCGTAGCCGTTTGAAGGTGCTGGTATGGGACGGGAGCGGGTTGTGGGTGTGCGCCAAGCGTCTGGAGGGGCGCTTTCGTTGGCCGGTAGCGGTGGATGGCAGTGGCAGCGTGACGATGAGGGCCGAAGAACTTGCCATGTTGCTGAATGGCATCGACCTGGGGCAAGCAAAGCCGCGGCGTGGCTGGTATCGAAGAATAAGTAGCGGATAAATTGTAAAAGCCGTCAATAATACTGGCATTTGCTCGCCAATTAGTGTATTCTTGATCTTACACACGTGAGCGCACCTTCGAGAGGCACAATCGGTGAACAACTCAAGCAGAAGGACGCGCTTGTGATCAAGCTGACGCATGATCTTTCGGTGGCTCTGCAGGAGATCTCCTGGGCGAAGCTGAAGATCCAGTCCCTGGAGGAACGGCTACGGCAGGAGCGTATCGCGCGCTTCGGGCCGGGCAGTGAAACACTGAACGACTTGCAGCTTTCGTTGCTGGACCAAGAGCCGAGCGTCACGTTGGACGAAGTGGCGGCCGAAGCCGCGCGCGAGCCTCTGGCTGACGCCGGAACGCCCGCTCCGCCCGCCGCGGCGAAACGGAAGCGCAAGCCGCATCCGGGGCGCCAGCAATTGCCGGCGCATCTGCCGCGGAAGGAAGAAACGATTCCCTGCGCGCCGGAACAATGCCAGTGTAAGAACTGCGGCCAACCGACAGCGGTGATCGGCTATGACGAGAGCGAACAACTGGAGGTCGAGCCGGTTCAATACTACGTCAAGGTGATCAAACGCGAGAAGCGCGCTTGCCGTCAGTGCCCGGAGCGTTCCGTCGTGGCCGCTCCGCTGCCGGACCGGATCATCGAGAAGGGTCTGGCTGGCAATCGCGTCGTGGTCGACACGGTGGTCAAGAAATATTGCGATCATCTGCCGCTGTACCGGCAGGAAGCGATTCTGAGCCGGGAAGCGGGAGTGGAGATCAGCCGCGCGACGCTCGATGGCTGGGTGATGCATGTCGGTGAGTTACTGCTTCTGATCCGCGACCACATGCGCAAGGAGCTACTGGCCGAAGGGTACCTGCAAGCCGACGAAACGACGGTTTCTGTGCAAACCCATGACAAAAGCGGCAGGAATCACGAAGCATATCTTTGGCAATTTGGGCGGCCAGGAGGCGGACTTGTTTTTGAATTCGCGCTCGGGCGGGGCCGTGACGTACCTGCGCGCTTTCTCGGCCAATGGGAAGGTAAATTGCAAACCGACGCCTATTCGGCTTACGACAAAATCGGCGGACCGAAGCTGATTCACTATGGATGCTGGAGCCATGCCCGACGCTATTTTGTGGACGCGGTCAAGGTGCACAAAGACGACTCGGATGCCGTGAAGATGGTGCTGCGGATGGATGCGTTATTCACGGTGGAGCGTGAGGCAAAACGCCTCAGCCTTGCCGGCGAGGAGCGGTTGGCATTTCGGAGGGAACATGGCCAGGAGTGGCTCGATCAGATCCATGAGGCAGTATTGTCGCTGGCGCCACGCGTGCTGCCGAAGAGCAAGTTAGGCGAAGCGGCGACTTACTTGTTGAACCAGTGGGAAAGACTCACGCGTTGCTTCGAGGATCCGGAAGTCGAACTCTCCAACAACATCGCTGAGAACTCGATGCGTCCCTGGGCATTGGGCCGTAAGAACTGGCTGCACATCGGTAGTGTCAAGGCCGGCCCGAAGGTGGCGGCGATTGCTTCCGTCATCGAATCGTGCCGGCGGTTGCAGCTACCCGTCACCGACTACCTTCTCGACGTGCTGCCGGGTCTTGACCGCCGACCCTTGAGCCAGGTTGCCCAACTCACCCCTGCCCGCTGGGCCGCTCGCCGCTCATAGCCGGCATCAGGGGTTCGTCAAACGGATACACTGCTTCCGACTTCGTGTGTACGTGGAGCTTTTCGTAAATGCTGCGAATGTGATTGCGAACCGTGTTCAAGGCAATGCCCATTTGGCCCGCCGCG
>JANLTA010000662.1:0-3759 GCA_031362705.1 Gemmataceae bacterium
CCGGGCATGTGGCGATGTCATGAACCTTCAACTCGAA
This sequence comes from Gemmataceae bacterium, assembly GCA_031362705.1. Taxonomy (GTDB): domain Bacteria; phylum Planctomycetota; class Planctomycetia; order Gemmatales; family Gemmataceae; genus JAIBBI01. The sequence goes on from JANLTA010000662.1 coordinate 38, forward strand.
GACACGATTGTTGCATTGTCCTCGGCCAACGGTCGCGGCGGCCGCGCCATTGTCCGACTCAGCGGATCGACCGCCCTGGAAGTCGCTGAGATTGTGTTTCATTCGCCGACTGAAATCCATCGCGACCAGCGCCACATTTATTCCGGCTTTCTCGCGCTCGGCGGCGTGTCGTCGCCGGTGTCCGCCGAGTTGTATTTGTTTCCCGGTCCGCGCTCCATCACCGGGCAGACGGTCGTTGAAATCCACATGCTGGCATCGCCACCGTTGGTGGATCGGCTGCTAAACGACTTGCTGACGGCTGGTGCGAGAACCGCTCAGCCCGGCGAGTTCACTCTTCGCGGTTTTCTTGCCGGCAAACTCGATCTGCCCAAGGCTGAAGCCGTGCTGGCCACCATCGAAGCGAACGACCGTAACGAATTGCAGGCATCACTGCAACAACTGGCCGGCGGCGTGTCGCGCCCGCTCGATGGCCTGCGCGAAGACTTGTTTAATCTGCTGGCTGACTTTGAAGCCGGCATGGACTTCGCTGATGAAGACCTTCAGTTCGTCGCCAAGCCGCAAGTGCTGATTCGTGTGACGAAAGCCATGGCGCAGGTGACGCTCATCCAGAAGCAGATGCGCGAACGTTCGATAACAGGTCGGCCGTTTCGCGCTGCTTTGGTTGGACCGCCAAACGCCGGCAAGAGCTGTTTGTTCAACGCGATCACTGGTTCAAACGCGCTGGTCAGCCCCGTGCCCGGCACCACTCGCGACTATTTGGTCGCCCGGCTCGAACTGGACGGCATGGCCATCGAACTGATCGACACGGCTGGCCTGCGTGAAACCGATGACGACGTTGAAAAGGTCGCGCACTCCGTGGGCCGTGATGCGATTACCCGCGTGGATTTGATCCTACTATGCCGAACTGGCACAGATGATCCCAAGTTCCCCGTGACAACGCTTGCCGAAGTCGTGCCCGTGGCGACAAAGATAGACTTGATCGCCCCGATGCCGGACGTTTTGGCCACCAGCGCTATTCGCGGTGACGGCGTTGATGAGTTGAAGCAACTCCTCACGAGCAAAGCCAAAGTGCGAAACAATCGCGGACTCGCGCCCAGTCTGACCCGATGCGGCCATCACGTCGAGAAGTGCCTCGAACACTTGCGCAAAGCGCATCATTCGGTCCTGTTCGACGACCCTGCGGAAGTCGCGGCGCTGGACTTACGCGCGGCGTTGGATCATTTAGGCGAAATGACCGGAGCCGTGTACACCGAGGATTTGCTGGGCCGTGTCTTCAGTCGGTTCTGTATCGGGAAGTAAATGGCGAGTCCCGGCGCGCCGGGATCAGCCCGATGTGGTTTTGCCATATTCGCGGCAGAAGACTCCACGTCGGGCTTACGCTCCGACGCTCGCCAGGTGTTCGGACTCGACGCATCAGCCACATCGCTCCCACGACACCCAACGCATACCACGCCCAATAGCCAACGATCATCCGCCCGTGCCAGGGGCCGTGCCACCATGCCAGTGTGTTGATCGCCGTGCCGCAAAGAGTCAACCATACCATTGCCCCAAACAACTTCGGCCGTACTCGCAGTGCCAGCATCGCCGCATACATCAGAGGCGAGACGAGTGGCACGTACCAGCGCACGGACACGCATGCTCCGGAGTAATTCCGTGATCCTGCTGCGTAAATAACCCACACTCCGACCGACCAGGCGAGACAAAGTACAACCAAACCACGTCGTGGCTGTTGATGACGCAATAGTGCTGCGAGCAATGGTAGCGCGATCAACAGCGGGAGGTTGTGCCCCCAAAAGCCTTTCTTGCCGACGAGCAAATCGAGCGAATAACCCATGAAGGCCAATGGTGACGAGTGATTCCACGCTCCGCTCATCGTCGATGCATCGAAGGGACAGCCGGGCCATTCAAAGTAAGCCGCATTGGCATTCGCCGGCCGCCACGTGCCGCCGATGTAGTAATTCAGTGAGTGGTGCAACGCGGGGAACAACATGGTGACCATGCCGATCAATGCCAACTGACGAATTGTCGCCGCCACGATTGGTCTCTGTCGAATCTGGAAGGCCAATATGTACGTCATTGTCCCCGCGCATATCACCGGTCCCGCACCCAGGTCAATGGTGTACGCTAACCCCGCCAGCAAGCCGGCGCACAGGAATGAGGATCGTTCCAAAGCCAGCAGCAGCGCGGCAGTCACACCCAACAGCAGTTCGTGGTTGTTCACGGATCGTGAGTAGGGTAGCGCCAACGTGCCGAACGCGAATGCTGCGATCACCATCAATCGATGCATTGCGGGCAAAGCGATTCTTCGCGCCAAGGCATTCGTGCACACAATCGCGACGACATACGCAAGTCCCGATGTGCAAAGCGTCATGCACCAGCAAAACCAATCCGGACGCGCAGCCGCACTCGGGCCGCCGCAGGCTCGCCACAGCCAATACGGCCCGGCCGTCAGAAGCGCTGGTACCGGCGGTTTGTCGCTGTAATAGTGGCCATCAATGAAGAGCTTGTCGAGCGTGCCGTGAGGAAACTCTGCGGCTTGATTTCCGTAGGGATGCGGACACGTTTCAAGTGGCGCGACTACGAAAATGGATCGATCAATGATCCAAGTGCCGTGGTCAACAAGGCACTCGACTGTCGCCAGCCGTGAGCCGTCGTTCCAACTGCTTGCATGATCCGTTGCACCGACGACAGCCACGCAAGTGGCAGCAATCAGAATCCACCAATGGATACATCGTTCGCTCACTTGCCTGCCCCCGTGGCTACCGTAGACGCAAGCGGAGCGACATCGCTGAAATCATAAATCAGGAACGTGCGTGTCCGGTCCACGGGTTGCCGCCGTGCCAGGTAGGCGAGCACAATGTGATGAGCCGGCGTCAACTGCGAACAGTGCAGTATCGATGTGCTAACCGCCAGCTTGCGGCCCCAGATGTATTGCGGCATGTCCTCCGGGCCGTTGATCGGCACGCAATGCAGCGGCAAATCACGTACGGGCATCGACTTGAGGGCCGGATCCTGACCGAAATACCAGACGTCCAACCCTGGCCGATTGTTTCGTCGGTGCCAGTCGTCCAACTCGCGCAGGCATTGGCCCCAATCGTAATTGGAGTCGGCCACAAGCATCTCGGCGCGCTCGGGACCACCCCACAGACGATTGGCATAGCAAAGGCCATTGGGGAACGAACTGGCAGACGCGAAGAGCATGCCACCCATCCCGGCAAGCACGGCGGCAGTCGCACATTGGCGACGCCACATGAGTGTCGGCCAGGCCGCAACGATGGCGACGGACAGGCCAATCATCAACAGTGCCACCGCAGGAAATTGCAGACGAATGCCTAATTGCACACGGCAATTGAGGCTGAACACCAGCAGCACGCCGAATGCGACCAGTGCCACGTTCTTGAACACAAGTCGAGGCCGCAACAGTGCAAAACACGCCACAGCCGCCAGCACCGGCAGAGTCAACTTCACCAGGAACAGCACGGGAAAGTAGTACCAATAGGGTCGCTGGTCGGCTTGGCCAAACAGGAATTGTCCGTGGCCTCGTAGGTTGTGATGCACTTGGTTGGCCATCGCTTCCCCGGCATTGCTGAAGATGCGAAGGTGTTCGGCCGACCACACCAATAGAGTGCGCGCTGTACCTTCCGGTAGCGTGTGGGACCAGTACACAAACCAATCGTTCGGCAAAAAGTCACTACCGCAGCCGACGAACGCGATGGCAAAAC
>JANLTA010000665.1:0-2538 GCA_031362705.1 Gemmataceae bacterium
AAACGATGAATGGACTCTGGTTGAATCCTTGATCCCGCCCGGCAGGCGCGGCGGCGACAAGCGCACGGTGAACCTGCGCGAGGTGGTGAATGGCCTCATGTATATCCTGTCGACGGGTTGCCAGTGGCGGGCGCTCCCGAAAGACCTGCCGCCGCGCTCGACGGTTTATGATTATTTCGACTTGTGGAGCTGGGACGGCACGCTCGAGCGCATCCATCACACGCTTTATGTGAAATGCCGTGAGGCGGTATCCAGGAAGGCGAGCCCCAGCGCAGCAATAGCCAAAGTGTTAAGAGCGCTGAAAAAGGGGGGCCAAAATTGATCCGCCGGGGTACGATGCGGGAAAGAAGATCAAAGGCAAGAAGCGGCATATTCTCGTCGACACGGAAGGCTTGCTGATCCACGCCATCGTGCACGCCGCCGACATCCAGGACCGCGATGGCGGCGCGCTGGTCATGGCGACCATGTTCGGCATGTATCCGTTCCTGCTGAAGCTCTACGCCGACGGCGGCTACCAAGGCCCGGTGTTCCGCGCCGCCGTGAAGAAAATACTGGCCAAGGTGAACGTCGAAATCGTCAAGCGCTCGGATCATGCCAAAGGTTTTGTCGCCCTGCCAAGAAGGTGGGTCGTGGAGCGCACATTCGCCTGGCTCGGCCGATGCAGACGGTTGGCAAAGGATTGGGAAAATCTCAATCGCAGGGCGCTCGCATTCCTGCGCCTGTCATCCATCAGGCTCATGCTCAGAAAACTAAGCAATCCAGCATGATCTCTCCGGACAGACTCTCAGAGATCCAGAGCCTGCGGCATGATGACGATGTCGCGTATGGCGACATGGGGCGGACGGGTGAGCATGAACACCACCGCCTCGGCGACATCTTCGGACCTGATGCCGGTGTGGTCGGCGACGCGGCGAGCGATGTCGGCCTCATCGGTGATTGCCCATAGCTCATTGAGCACCGTACCCGGGGCAATGGCACCTACGCGAATATTGTCGGGAATAAGCTGCCGGCGTAATCCGTAGACAAACGCGTTAATGGCGTGTTTGGAGGCCGAGTAAATTGGCTCCGTGGGCAAAGCTTCATGCCCGGCGATCGAGCTCGTCACGATGATGTCGCCGCTCTTCCGCGCCTGCATGTCGGGCAATGCAGCACGCACGGCCCGGAACATTGCATTGACGTTAATAGTCAGAAGCTGATCCCAAGCGGCGGGATCCTGTCTGGCAACCTCGCCAGTAATATAGACTCCCGCATTGGCAAACAAAATATCGAGACGGCCAAGACCTGAAATCGCATCGGCGACCATTCGGTCAACATCAGCCGGGCATAGCATATCCGCGACGACCACGACGGTTTCCGGACCAAGTTCGGCGGCCAGGACCCTGAGCTTCTCAGCCGAGCGGGCAGTGATTGCCACCCGGACTCCTTCTTTCGCGAGACAGCGTGCAGTCGCGCGGCCGATTCCAGAACTCGCGCCGGTAACGAGGGCCGTCTTGCCACGCAAAGTTTGACTCATGCTCAAGTTTGCTCCTTAACACATCAACCCCAAAATATACTTGCCAGCAGCGGGCCGTCCCGACAAGACAATCCCGCTCCGCATGTTAATCAGTCTGAGAACATCCGTCATCGCCGGAAAGCAACGCCCACTATTCGTTCACTGGCGAATTGGATTCAATTTGTGGTAGGGACAGGGTCGAAGTCTAGCTTTGGCATGCGACGCAGACGCAGGCTTTGATTGCCGGTCGACTGCTCAGACTGGTAGATTTGTTCAATTCAAAAATCGTTTGGCTCGTTGCCTTTCGCAGGCAAACTTCTCAGGTCTGTTACGGATATTTCCCAGTTCATTTCATCGGCGTCACGGTCACAACGGAAATGCAGGACTTCGACGAGCAGTCACGCAGCAGAGCGATTTTTTTTGTTCTGTCCAAAGCCGACTTCAAGCTGGTGGGAAGACAGGTAGCGTACTACTTGTTTAGCCTGTCCTAACGCACCAGGGCCACTCCGACAGGCAGCTTAAGCTCGCCCGCGCTCAGATCGGGGCGATAGAGGTTTCATAGCCCAGAATTGTGCGGCACGTTCAGCACGATCAGTGATGGAATGTAATTGTGCTGACGGCAGTACTGAGTATCCCAAAGACGGGCCGGGCGAGCGACGTCGGATTCTCGCAAACGCGCGTTGAAATCGACCGCGGAAACAGCATATGATCATGCTTTGCGGCTCGACGTGAGGGTGTCGTTCGCCTGCACGCTTTCGATGCTATGGGCCATGGTTTCGCGCCATTTGAGCTCGCCGAACGTATGAAATCGAATTTTATGCGGGAGGTCAGGGCGTATAGGTCACGCAGTTAGACTTCAACTTCGACTGGAATTCCGACTTCGGTTTCAATTGGCGTGTAAAGGTCTACTTGCACCGGGGCGCAGAGAATTACGACCATAGCCGTAACGGATCAGCATCTGAACCTTATACAGACAATCGCGATATCATGTTGCAGTCTCAGCTTGCGACGGACAGAATACTATCCGATGAAATTTGGAATGAACC
>JANLTA010000670.1:0-5903 GCA_031362705.1 Gemmataceae bacterium
GTTTTGCCAGTGCGCGATTGAGCGGCCCGAGAAACAGCGTCGCCCGCTCGGCTTTCAAGTGCGGCATGATCGCGCGCAGTTGTGTGGAAGTCAGATCATTGGGGCCGGCGTAAATGCGCACGCCGATGTTGTTGCCATTCAGACGCAGCGAGCCGACCGGTCCGCGACCAACGGGTGAGTTGACGACTTGTGGCTTACCCGACTTCGGGTCTTGCAGAACCATCGTGGTGGAGCCGCCGCCGTCGAGGTTGAGCAGTTCGGTGATGCCGAGCGACACGGCCCACTCGCCGAGTTCGGCATATGACAGGCCTTCGCTCTTGCCATTTTGCCGGCCATCGACGACGAGCCACCACATGTATCGGCCCTGTTCGGAAAGTCCGACGGCTGTGCGCGGATGCAACGTCGCATTGGGTGGTGATGTTGCCATGACATTCTTGCCGTCGGCCACCACGACATGAAATCCGCCGAGGCCATTGCGTACCGCAGAGACTTCCTCAGCTTTGACTGGATAGGGCCGAATGCTGGCTTTGTTGTCGCTGCCAAGGAGTAATGCGCCGTAACCGGTTTTGTTGTAAGCCGGTGAAAGCAACTCGCCGCGTGATAGGTGCAGGCCGTTGATGTTCATTGGCTCGCCGGGCTTGTTGCGCAGCGGTGCGAACGGGCTGCCGTTGATGGCCGCCTGCACGCCTTCGGCCTCGGCAAACGCCAACGTTGTTGCGCTCGTTGTCGTGTAGCCCGCTTCGACTTTGGTTTTGGGTGTGACGACGAACTCGATATCCGGATGAGTCAGGTCGATGCGCAATGCCCAAGCCTGCAACGGCCGCGGCTCGGCATAGTCATAGTGAATCAGTTGGATCGGCGGATATGGCGTCGTCGTCTCGGCATGTTTCGGCGCGGGAAATCCTGCCTGTGCAACGTTGACGCTGAGGAAAAACACGAGCCACGACTGGCCAACCGAACTTGGACGATGATAAACCATGTTGTTTTGACCCTCATCCAGATGGAGACGAATCACCCGTATTTGTCTTCTCTGTGTTGCCTCTGTGCCCTTTGTGTCTCTGTGGTTAATTCTTAAGAGTCACCACAAAGACACAAAGGGCACAGAGGAATCACAAAGAAGAAATCGATCTCGGCAACTCGGCACGCGGCTCCGTCTTTTTCATCGAGCGATAGGCGATCCAACTCATGATCACGATCCAGGCGATCAGCATGATGCCGATCAGGAAGCGCATGACCGTTTGGCCCGGCTTTTCCAGCTCCTCGCGCTCTTCCTCTTCGGAGAGCCGACTTTCAACATGGTCGATCACCTCGCGGGTGGCGCGATACTTGGCCGCATCCAAACTCGACCGATCCGGCTCCGCACGCAACGGTTTGGAACGCTTCATAGCGGACCTCGGCAATGGAAGGATTGCCGTCACTATAGGCCTCGCCAAGGATCAGCGTCTACCGAGAAGTGGCGAAGCGGTCGAGTGGTCGGCGCATTCGTTAGCGCCGGCGTCAGCAAGTTTCAGTTGTCAAAGATCACTCTCGCTGGCGATCAATCACCAGCGCCTCGGTCCCGATCCGCAGACCCCAATCCTAAATCCTAAATCCTCGATCCTTGATCCTTGATCCTTGATCCTCTTCAACTAACTCCCTCGCCCCCGATATCCGCCCGCGCGCACTCCCACGCGCTGGAAAGGGGATGCCGCGGGCACTTGGGGTAATTGGTCACGCTCGCTACGACCGCAGCGGCCGACCTGGTTGCCACACTCGAGGTGGGCGCGTGTGGCGCTTTGTTGGTGAGCCGAGGTCGGCTCATTTGTCGCTGATGGCGAGGGGGTAGGTGGTGAGTTCGTTTAAGCGACAGATACGCCGGATCGTTTTGTCCTGCGGCATCGCCTTTCAACAGACACCAACTCATCCGGGAATTTCGTTGACTTCACTGTGGAAAACCGGTTCCGGCAATGGTCGTCCAACAGTGGAATCAACTCGATCCACGGACCTCTCTGTCATGACGCCAATGAACGGACTGGATCCAAGCCCGCACACTCGCGTCAATTCATCGGCTCCGGAGGCCGATATACACAATTGTACACTATGACTGAGGAATAGCAAGCCTAGTAGCAGAAAAATTCTGCAGTCTGCATTTTGCCATTTGCAAGTCGAGCGGGCATGACCAGAGCAATTCGACATGTCTCTATCGGTGCCAGTCTCACCATGTTCGCGCAGAGTCGGGAAATATACCACGCAAACGCAGCACTCTTTGGCAATGCCACCCGCCCGCACTATCGACGCGTCTTGCGGTGTCCATGATGTAGCGGCCTTGCGCCACGTCAACCGTCAGCTCCTTGACGGCGTTGATAGAATAACACCTCCAACGTTGAGTGTTACAGTTATCGGCTCGTTTTGGCCAAAGTTTGGAAAGCGATAGGTTTCATGCAAAACTGTCTTCGGTACGCAGCTTATTTGGCACTGTTTCTCTGTACGCCAAGTCCAGCCTGTGCACAGGTCGTGCTCATCGGCTGTACCGGCAACACCTCGAATTTCGGGCCGCTCACTAACATAGTTGATATTGACCCAGCCACGGGTGCCGTTACTAATCCAAGGAATACTGGGGTATTTGCAATCGGCGGAATTGCCACTCAGCCATCTACGGGCATCGTCTTCGGTCTGACCACGTTCGCCAGTTCACCAGCCAGCACATTAATTAGGATTGACGTGGCAACTGGTGGCTACGTCGTGGTCGGTGCCACAGGGTTGCCTAACATTGTTGAAGGCGACCTTGCATTCAATCCACTAAATGGATTCCTTTATGGAATCCAGGACTTTGGCCCAAGCTTCAATCAAAGAAATCTCTTCCGAATTGATCCAGCGATAGGGGTGGCTACCGTCCTTGGCAGCCTCAATACAGTGGGTGATTATTCTGCGTTAGCATTCAATTCATTGGGCACGTTGTATTCGATCGATACGTCCGGGACTAACAGCTCTCTGAATATAGTTGACCCGAGTACGGGCAGCGTCATTAGTACTGTTATGATGAGTAGCAACCTTGGCGGCGCTGCTGGACTAGCATTCGACCCGTTTACAGGGACAGCCTTCGTCGCAGACGGCGGTGCTGCGGGGACAAACATTCTTTATACGCTGAACGTCTCGACGGGATCACTAAGCCCTATCGGTAGTTTAGGCATCCCGGGCGGAATCAGCGGTCTGACTATTGTAAATGTTCCGGAGCCGTCCAGTCTTGTTCTGGTGACGCTAGCTGGATTGGCCATGATTGCACGGCGGCGTCGCGATCGCCCGATTCCATTTGTAACCTGAGAACATTAGACTTGGTTGTCATCCAGTTAAATGCTCGTACGCTGGTCGAAGGCAATCGTTTAACTGTCACACTTTGAGGACTTGCTAGTGCACGCGCGAAATATTCGAAGTTTGTTGTCGTTGGCCCGCCTCGAGTGTCGAGTCAATTGCGCGATTGTGACCAACGCGATGGACTACGACCCCGACATTTTGATTGGTATCCCCATCCCCGGCTCTTTTCGGTTTGCCGTGGCCGAAGCGAACGCGAATTACAATCCGATCACGGGCGTATTCGACACGATCACATTCGACACGAGCCTTGCCGGTCAAACGATCAATCTTCCATTCGGATCGTTGAGCATAGAGCATCCCGTCAAGATTGACGCACCAAAGACGCAATTCCCGACCTTGAATTACGATTTTGTCACTGTCAATTGGACGCATTGGTCAGGTGCCAATGACGTCGGCACGTTGGGATACGGTAGTGATTGGTCGGTCATGCAGATTGCCTTTGCAGAGAGTGACGACGGGTTTCACCCGGACTACGGCGCTGTTACGCTGGGTGGCCTTAAGATCACTGGCGGTCGTGCGCGCGACGGGGCGGGCATCCACGTTCAAGGCTTCGTAAATCTTGGGATTAACCAGTGTGAAATCACTAACAATATTTGCGGTCGTAGTGATGGCAAAGGAAACACAAGCGGGGGCGGCATCGCCGCTTTCCCCAGCAGTCCGCAATTATCTCTCGACGAGTATGGACCAAACATTGCGATTGGGTCGTCAAACATTCTAGGCAATAGCACGAGTTTCAATGACAGTGACGATTATCCCGGGATTGATTTGGGCGGCGGTTTCTACATGGGAAACCAATCGAGTTTGTCAATTGGCGGCTCGAATGTAAGCGGCAACGGAGGTGAGAACGGCGGGGGCGGCATCTACTTTCAAGGTGGGCAACTGCGGGAGCCACCGCTGGTTGGGAACGACCCGGTCATCTCAACCTTCCTGCGAATTGCAGGGAGCACACTTGCGAACAACGGCGCAAGTTCTGTCAAAAGCAATGGTTCGGGCGGCGCGATTTTCGTCAACGGACCAACAGGCGGAATGATCAGCGATTCGACGTTTTTTGGGAACCAGGCCGGTGCCAATGGCGGAGCGATCAATCTGGGAGGCGCTGGGTCTTACACCGCGTTGTTTGGTCAGGTCAACATCGTTGCCTGCACATTTGAGGCGAATCAGGCCGCGCAGTTGGATGGCGACGGCACGATTCGTTACTACGGATCTGGCGGAGCCTTAAACATCGACTCTATCGTCAACCAGGTTTTCATTGTTGATTCAACTTTTTCGGCAAATACGACCGTGATGGGGAATGGCGGGGCGGTTGCCATTAAGTCGTCAAAGTTTGAATACGAACACCAGACTATGTTTCTGAAGGACTATAATTCCCGGTACTTGGTCGTGAATCCAGACCAGTCTGGAGATCCGCCAGGCCAGTTTCCATTCAGCGGCGGCACACTGACGGAGATTTACAACACCACCATTGCGAGCAATTCTGCTGGCGGCTCCAAGGATTTGAATGGCGACCTTCAAGGCGCAGGTGGCGGCGGACTCGCGTTGATCCCGAATGATCCAGGTTCGGGTGGCGGACAAGTTTTCGTCACGAGTACTATCGTTGCCACCAACACGGTGCCGAGCATCGGCTTCGGCCCTGACCTTTGGGCTACGAACGTTGATTCTGGCGGTGGCGTGCCCTTTCCGGGAAAAGGCTTCGATCCAGTCAGTGGTCAATACATACTCGGATACAACTTGGTGGGAGTTGGTGACAGCGGCGGTCTCAGTCTGAGTACGAGTGTGGTGCCCGGAACACGTGCGGCACCGCTTGATCCAAAGCTATCTCCGCTCGCCTCTAACGGCGGTTTCACCAAAACACGTGCGATTAGCTACACCAGTCCCGCATACGAAAAGGGCGACAATCCACTTGCGTTGACGCTCGATCAGCGCGGCCAAACGCGCGTACGAGCTTTGAAAACGGATATCGGTGCCTTCGAAGCGACCGGATTTGCCATCGAGTTTCCAACCCTCACCGTCTATGCAACATCCGGCCCCAATGCGACGCAATACAAAAACCAACGGTCGATGATTACTTTTCTCGATGTATACCTGGACCCGTTGGCTGCGGGCCAGACACTGCATGTCTACCATGCCACCTATAACGCGACGACCCAACAGTATACGCCGGATATCGAAGTGCCGATCAACACGCCCACGTTTGATTCAGTGTACTACACTCCTTGGGCCAAGACTGTTACACATGCGAAAATCACATTCCAACAGAGTCAGTTTACTTATCAGTTGGCAGCCGAATCATTTTCGGCGTACTCATTAAATGACGGACGTTATGTCGTCACCGTATCGGAACCGCCAAGCGCGCCATTCGTTGCAGTTCCCAATTACGGCTTCTGGCGGCTTTTCGGAGATGTTAATGGCGACGCGACCGACGCAACAGATGACTTCATTGCGTTTCGGTTGAGTTTGGGCGGAGTTGAATTCTCGTTCGACTACGACGGCGACGGTGCCGTCGCCGCTAGCGACTTCATCCAATTCCGCCTCCGCTTTGGCGGGTCGATTTG
>JANLTA010000735.1:0-2481 GCA_031362705.1 Gemmataceae bacterium
GTCTTCGACGCTGAATACGTGAAACAATGGCGATTGATCTTCGGCTTGGCCACGCATGATCGCTCTCCCTGCGGTCGCTTGAGGAAAGATTAGCGCGATCACGCCCGGATTTCAATGGGGTTCTTCAGCAGCCTGCTAGACACACGATCAATAATCGACTTGACAAAGTGCTTTCAAAAGCCAGACTGCCGAGGACAGGACTTGAACCTGCACGAGGTTACCCTCACTAGCTCCTGAGGCTAGCGCGTCTGCCAATTCCGCCACCTCGGCTGCGAAGCATCATCTTAAATCGGATGCGGGATACGTCAAGGCGACGGCTTGCCAGCTTTGGGGGCCGCCTGGAACTCCGCGGCGGTCAATTGCTTCAAGGTGCGGTTTTGCAGCAGAACCCAGCCGCCATTCGTGGGGGCATCCTTTTCATAGGCAACGACGGCCTCGCCTTCGCCGAGGTTCACGTTCCAGAACACGACGAAGTCGCCGCGGGCCACGGCTTCCTGTGCAAACGGGCCGGCGCGGCCGAACTTTTCCAGTTCCTTCACGCTGGCCGGTCCACGCTTGAGATTGAGTTGCGCGGCCGAAAGCAGTTCCATCAACTCGCCGATTTTCTGCCGATTGGACATTTCAAGCTGTGAGCCGCCCTGCGGTTTCGCACCGCAACCGACGAGGAATGCCAGCCCAGTTATAATGAGGAGCCGTGCGACGTGATTTGGCATTAGTAGCTTCCGGCATCCACGGGTTCGCCGCCATTGCGAGTGCCCATAGCGGCCCAGATGGTCAGCGGTACGCGATCGGTCATGAAGCGAACCGAGCCATCACAAAAGGCGATATTGACGCCGCCGGTGTGGTAACTGCGGGCCGCCTTGTGAGCTTCAAAATAACTGCCGTCGCCGCAATCGTACTGGTTAAACCCCGGTCGCTCATGTCCACCCTGGTTGGGGGTCATGGTGTGACTGTAAGCAAACGTCGCAGGTAGGTCGCGATAGTATTGATGGCCGATGTACCGGATAAATGTACCGGTCGGGCCATTGCAAGAGCCGTTGGCGGACCGGTCGGTCATGCTGTTGAGCGATGTGATCATCATGGTCGTGCTGTCGTAGAGCCCCGTTTCATCCCAATTCAGCGTGCCGCGTTTGACTTCGCCGAACATCGCCGTGTTCGACGTGCCATCGACGATGTCGGTGACGCGCACTTTGCTGGTGATGGCTTTGGTGGCCGCATCGGCCGTATAGTTGAAAACACCGACCACTTTGGCCACATTGGACCGCAAATCCGCCGTGGCACCCATGTTGGCGAAATAATTGGAGCGGCCTGCCAAGAAATAGCGTTTGCCGGAATAGTCCGACGGGCACATGTAGATCGGTATGTCCTGCGTTTGCGCTGGGATGTTGACCGGCGATGTGTGAACATCGTACAGGAAGTTGAACTGGTTGTATTTCGCGGCATTTTCGATGTAAGGGAGAATCAGCGCCTGGACCGTGGGCCGATCGTAGAGCGGCGATCCAAGCGTTGGCCACGGGCCGACGCCCGGAGGTATTTGCTGCCGATCGGCTTCGTAGTTAAAGGCGGCAAGTGCCATCTGCTTGAGGTTGTTGTGACATTTGGAGCGGAAGGCCGCCTCGCGGACTTTCTGGACGGCCGGCAATAGTAAGCCAATCAAAATAGCAATAATGGCAATCACAACGAGCAACTCGATGAGCGTGAATGCGCGACGATTGAATCGATTCATGATTCTCCTCCTGTGGGCGAACGCGAAGGAGTGAGCCGGTTGCGCGACTCACTCGAAGGATTTTCGAGAGTTCGGATCAGCCGCCGCCTTTTGGCGCGCCGCCCTTAGGTGAGCCACCCTTCGGTGCACCGCCGCCGGCACCTCCGACAGGATTGACGATACCCAGGCCCGCTTCCTGGCCCGGCGGGATGATTGACTTCATGAAGCCAACCCAGTCCTGGGCAAACTGCTCAAACTTGGCCGGATCGGGTTTGGTGCCGGTCGTATCCGCGAGATCGAAGGACCGGCAAAAACACGCTAACAGCTCGTTCGGCTCCAATTCCAAGTCGCGAGGCATCTTGGCCAGTTCTTCGTAGAGCTTGACCAGCCCGGCCGTGCGCATCTTCGTGATGTAATAGCACAGCGCCCATGCCTGGGTACGCGCCTGTAGTAGGCGATTCTGGCCGCCGCGCATGCCGAGGTCGCGGGCCTGATTGAAGTCGGCATCCATGACAACGCGGCGCAACAATCCCGTGGCCGCTGTGATTTCAGTACCGGTTCGAATCGGGATCAGGCCCGCCTCGTTAAGCGCACCTTGCTCTATGAGTTTGAAAATGCGCGCGTATTCCCAACTCGGAGCTCCCCAGCCGTGCCAGTACGGCGAACGCACTTCAAGGGGTATTACTGTTGGATACGGGCCTTTCGGAGTCTCGAACACACTCGCCACGCCGAACTGAAGGTAGTCCGGCATGATGACGGAGTGCTTTTGGAAGCCG
>JANLTA010000746.1:0-1943 GCA_031362705.1 Gemmataceae bacterium
GGTTGGATAAAAAGTTCCATCGTGGTCGGTCGGGTATATCTCTTGGGAAAATTGCCTTGTTGCCTGCTTTCTGGCGCACATCAACGGCTATGGGGGCAATGATCGGATGCCTACTAAAATCAGTCAATACAATGTCGTTAATGTTTTGTATCACTGAAATCAATAATTGTTAGAGACCGTGGATGGAACTCAAGGACATCGACCTGAACCTGCTGGTTGTCTTCAATCAACTGCTGATTGAAAGAAAAGTCTCCAAGGTTGCCGAGAACCTGGGCCTCGGGCAGCCAGCGGTCAGCAACGCATTGGCACGTCTGCGCAAGCTGTTTGGCGACGAACTCTTTTTGCGCACTTCAAGCGGCATGCAGGCTACGCCCTTTGCAGATCAGCTCGCAGAATCCATTGGTTATGCCTTGGGGATGATTCACGGTGCCGTCAACGCCAAGAATTCATTCGACCCTGCAAGCAGCAAGCGGACCTTCTCTATCGGGATGACCGATATAGGGGAGATTTACTTCCTTCCTCCGCTGATGAAGAAAATTCAACTTGTTGCACCTTCCATTGCAATCAGCACCGTAAGAAATACAGCCGCCAATTTGAAGGACGCCATGGAGGCAGGCCACGTCGATCTGGCCATTGGTTTGCTGCCGCAACTCAAAGCCGGCTTTTTCCAGCAGCGTTTATTCACTCAGCAATACGTATGCATGTTTCGCAAAGACCATCCGTTGGACAAGCGAAAGTTTTCTTCGTCTGATTTTTTTGCAGCTGAGCACGTTGCAATTGTGTCGGCAGGAACCGGGCATGGAAAAGTCGACGAAATTTTGGACAGCGGTTCTCCAAAAAGACAAGTGCGACTCACTGTTCCGCATTTCGTCGCGATTGGCCATATTCTTCAGTCTACTGACATGGTTGCCACGGTTCCCGAGCGTCTGGCAGAAAATATGGTGACGCCTTTCGACCTCAAGTATGTCAGCCATCCTGTAAAGCTACCGCACATCGCGATCAATCTTTTTTGGCACGCCAAATACCACAAAGACCCCGCAAGTCAGTGGCTCCGGTCGCTCATTTTTAATATGCACTCTCAGTAGTGTCCCAACGTTGTCTCGTCAGAGCGCGACAAGTTAATGATTTGCTTGCCAAACATAGTGTTTTCGTCTGGTCTCGATTTGAACGCCGAACGCCAGATTTGGGGTTTTCGCAGATTTCCGACCAAAGCAACCATACACCCAGGCAAGCTCGTTTTTGCACATCCCGTGCACTTGCCGTTGGCATGCGCATGGAATGTAGCGCTCTGTAAATTAGTGGTTCAACCGTCCAAAGCGAACGAAGCGGCTTTCGATCTGGGGTGGCGCAAGTGGTCTTTGCAGGGCAACCCGGATAGCGATCACAGCATAGACGTGGCGATGGCGGGGATGCCGAGCAGTACGCGCGCTTGCGCAGCCGTGGCAACGCGACGGCCATGCTCCTCGCACAAGCGCACCACGGCCCGCACAAGGGCGGCGTTCGATGGTGCGAGGGTGTCGCGATCCAGCCGGACGTTGTCTTCCATACCGGTTCGGCAATGACCACCCAGTTCCAGCGACCAGCGAGCCAGCGTCATCTGATCGCGCCCGATGCCGGCACCGGTCCAGGTTGCGTTTGGCGACAATCGGCCTAAGGTCTCCACGTAGAACGCGAAGACTTCCCGATCCACCGGCATCGCATTCTTGATGCCCATCACGAATTGCACGTGCAGCGGGCCTTTGATCCGTTCCTCGCGTTCCATCTTCGCGGCCTGGAAAATCATTGACAGGTCGAAGGCCTCTACCTCGGGCTTGATGCTATGGTTCTTCATCTCCGCAGCCAGCCAATCAACCAGATCAGGCGCGTTGTCGTACACCCGCGTCGGAAAGTTCACCGAACCCGTGGCCAACGAGGCCATATCAGGCCGCAGTGCCAGGTGGGTG
>JANLTA010000785.1:0-2771 GCA_031362705.1 Gemmataceae bacterium
CCAGCGGCGAGTACACGGTGAATGCCAACGTCGTCACCACACCCGCGCCAAAAGTAGCCAGCTACGTCATTGGCGATGGCACGCCGCAACGCTCGCGCGTCAACAGTGTCACGATCAACTTCGATCAAGTGGTCACCACGCCAGGCGTGGTTGCAGATGCGTTTCAACTCACCAAACAAGGCGGCGGCTCAGTCGCGCTCAGCGGTGTCGCCGTCAACAGCCCGAACACAACCGTGACGCTCACCTTCACCGGCGGCCCCGTCGATTTCGGCTCGCTTGCCGATGGCCGCTACGACCTGACCATTCTCGCATCCATGATCACCAGCCCCGGCGGCCAACTTGACGGCGACAGCAACGGCACCGGCGGCGACAACTTCACCCTCATCGGCTCAATCGCCAACGGCCTGTTCCGCATCTTCGGCGACGCCGACGGCGACGGCAACGTGTCGGCGGCCGACTTCATTCAGTTCCGTCTGGCCTTCGGCGGTAGCAACCCAATGTTCGATTTCGACGACGACATCGCCGTAGCCACGAGCGACTTCATCCAGTTCAGATTAAGGTTCGGCGGCTCAATCTAGTATCAACGGGATCGCCCATTAGTCAAAAACCCGACTCGACCGTATGTCTGGCTCAGCACGGCTCCGAAATGACCGGGAAATGATCAGACCTAGCTCACACCAGCGCGGCGAATCCACTAATTGAGCTTGAAGCACACAACTGCATCGCTCGTGCGCAGATACATACGTCCGTCGGCATACGCCGGATGCGCATAGATACTTTTTTCATCGTCGACGAGTTTCTTGCGATCGAGCAGCGCTAACTTGTCGGCATCAAACAGCAGTCCTTCACAGTTGTGCGTAACAACGAGCACTCGATTATCGCTGGCTAACGCGCTGGCATATTCATGGAGTGCATCATCTTCAAAATGCCAGATGCGCTGCAATCGCGCGGCGAGATCAAGGCAATGCAACCCATCATGGATACCGAATAATCGCGTACCAACCCGCACCGGCGTATGCGTATCGGGGCGCAGGTCGGCATTTTCAGCGAGCGGCTTAGCTTGGATCACGCCACCCACACCAAAACCATACATTCGCGTCCCGTTGTTTTCCGTGCTGACGACAATTCGTCCGTCCCACACAATCGGAGTTGGCACGTTGAAATCCTTGGGCCGTTCGGGCTTGAGTGTCCACAGTCGCTTACCCGATGCAACGTCCCAGCCGCCGAGCGTGGTTGCGTCATAACCCACGATTTGCTCGACGCCGCCAAGCGTCGCAGCGTTGAAACTACAATAAGCAGGCTTCGCGCCGCGCGTTTGCCACAGCACAGCGCCAGTTTTGAGATCGATCGCGATGAGCGCGGCATTCGGCTCCCCCGCGTAGTAGAGGAGTTTGCCTGCTGCAATCAACGGCGAACCGCACAGTCCCCAAGGGAGGTCTTTTGCGGCGTCGGCCGGTGGGTCGCGCTTCCACACCACTTTGCCCGTGGCGACATTAATGGCATGGAGGTGCCCAAATGCACCATAACAATAAGCGATGCCGCCATGAATCAGCGGCGTGGCCCGCGGCGATTGGCCGAAGTCGAGGCTGCCCGGAGCGGCATAGCGGAACGACCAGAGCGTGTCGCCACTCTCTGCATCCAGGCAACGCCAGAGATCATGCGTGTCGTTCAGGTCGCGGCCAGAGACGATGACCACGCGGTCGTTGGCTGCCACGCCGCCCAGGCCCTGGCTGGGAAGCGACCTGCGCCACAATGGTTTTGTCGGGAGTCTGTCGGGCAAAAATGCGACCCGGCCAGTGCGATCTTCGCCGCGCCAGCCGGGCCAGGTGTTATTCTCGACTACTTTTTTTTTGGCTCGTGCTTCACAAACCCGTTCTTCGTCTCCATGATTTTGCACAGCTCGGCATTGTCTTTGACTTCCATGAGGGCTTTGCTCACTGTTTCCTTCACGTCTGCGCCCGCGCCCTCATTGATAAATGCGACGACGAACGGCACCGGCTCCGTCTCGGCAATCACACGCAGCGCACCCTTCGGCACCGTGCCGCAGCCTTCGAGCAGCGGCTTCGCGTAGCTGGAAATGACGGCCGCACCTATTTGGCCCTCCTTCGCCATATCCATGAGCTTCATGGCCCCTTCGTCACAGGCCGCGCAGGTCGTAGGTTTCTCGGGAATGATGAATTGATGGTTCTTGAACATCTTCATCACCGCCGCGTGCTTTTCGTCCGCTTCGACGTTACCGTAAAGAATCTTGTAAGTCTTCAGGTCTTCGATCTTCTTCGCCGGGTCCTCGTTCAACACGACAACCAGGCCAGTCTGTGTCGTTTTGCCGTCTTTGCCCGTGAGATCGGCCACGGGCGCGAACTTCATCCCCGCTCGCTTGGCGTCGAAGTTCACCACCGAGTATTTGCCGATCACGACATCGGCTTTGCCGTCGGTCTTATCTTTAAGCGCAGTGACGAGCGACTCAGAGAACGCAACCTTCACCGACCGTCCGAGCTTCTGTTCGAGGTACGTACCCAGTTTGTCGTAATCCCGTTGGGCATACCCCTTCACACACGGACACGACAGTGGCAGTGCCAACGGGTCCATCACCACAATGGTGAGAGCAGTCTTGTTTTCCAGTCCCGCGGCACCGACACCGATCAAGCCAACCGCGAGGACGGCAAAGCTGAGCAGCATTTTCATGGTTGATCCTCTGAGTTCGTGGCCTTGACGGGGTCGGCTTTCTTGGTCATGACGTGGATTTTCGAGCCGGGTTGATCGCAAAAGAA
>JANLTA010000786.1:0-23012 GCA_031362705.1 Gemmataceae bacterium
CAACAATCCGCCCGGCGTCAGTCCCGAAGTGCGCCGCAAAACGCTCGATGGACTCAATGCGCTCAACGAGCAAACCTATCGCGAACTCGGCGATCCGGAGACGCACACGCGCATTCACCAATACGAGATGGCGTATCGCATGCAGGCCAGCGTGCCGGAGTTGACCGATCTCGGCAAGGAACCCGCGAGCACCTTCGAGCTATACGGCGATACCGCCAAGAAGCCCGGCAGCTTCGCCAACACGGCCCTGATGTGCCGCCGCTTAGTCGAGCGCGGCGTGCGCTTCGTGCAGGTGTATCACAACAATTGGGACACGCACGGCAACGTCGCCGGCCGGCTGCCCGATCAATGCCGCGACGTGGATCAAGCGTGTTACGGCCTCGTCACCGATCTGAAGAGTCGCGGCCTGCTCGACGACACGCTCGTGATCTGGGGTGGCGAGTTTGGTCGCACCATCTATTGCCAAGGCAAACTCACCCGCGAAAACTACGGCCGCGACCATCACCCGCGCTGCTTCACCATCTGGATGGCCGGC
Organism: Gemmataceae bacterium; assembly: GCA_031362705.1. GTDB lineage: Bacteria > Planctomycetota > Planctomycetia > Gemmatales > Gemmataceae > JAIBBI01. The sequence continues at coordinate 536 of JANLTA010000786.1, forward strand.
GGCGGCATCAAGCCCGGCTTCGTCTTAGGTGAGACCGATGATTTCAGTTACAACATCACCAAAGACCCCGTGCATGTCAGAGACTTCCACGCGACCGTGTTGCAATTGTTAGGCTTTGACCACAAACGATTGAGCTATCGCTACCAGGGATTGGACCAGCGGCTGACGGGAGTGGAGCCGGCACGGGTGGTGGAGGATTTGGTGGGGTAGAAACACCTTACGTTGACCCGTTGGGTGGAAGTGAGTAGCGTGAAATCGTACGCGCGCCAGCAAGTAGGCACGAATGTATAGAGTGAGAGGCCGAAATGCGCATCGAATCGAACCACCGCCGTTGGTTTCTAATCATGTTGGCGATCGTCGTGATTTCCTACTTATCGACCGGGTATCATCCGCAAACAAAGGATCCTGCACAAAACCTTAAGTTGGAAGAAAAGAAGATTGATTACACCCAGTTTCCAGTGCCAAAGTTAATCGTGGAGGCCAAAGTTGCCGGACTGAAGCCGCGGGTGAATGATTCAGGAGCATTGGAAATCGATTCCGGGGATCGTGCTCCTGAACTGGCGCGCGCTTTGTTTGCGCGCGAAATGGAGGTCGCCAAACAAATCAACCCGGACGCATTTTTCCGGAGAGCGTTGGTAGGTAGGTGGACCCAGGTTGATGACCCAGCGGGTAAGAGCCCGTACGGAATAGAGACTTTCACTTTCCTGTCCGATGGTTCCGGGTTTCATGAAATCGACGACGTTGTTGCTACCCTCTTTATGGGTAAGAGCAAACATACATGGGTTGTTACAGATGGAACTATCGTGACAACCATGACTGGCGCAACTGGCCCGCTTGGCCAGTTTTCTCATCTTAGCCCCACGCAGATAATAGAGCGCTACAAAATCTGTTCAATTGATTCCAAAAACATGCGACTTAACATGAATGACGTGCGTTACATATCCTTGGAAAAGAAATAATCTAGCTCGTTGGCGGCATTTTGATTACGCGTTGTCGACCAACCCAAACGCGACGCAATCCACATGCTGGTGCGGTGGGCTATCGGCAATCGGGTCCGGCTTGAAGTGCAATCCAACCGTCGTGTCCGCCGGCACCAGCTCGCACAATGCTTTGGTGGTTTTATCTATCCTGGCTTGCAATGTACTTCGGTAGCCAAATGTCGCGTCGGCCAAGATGAAATCTAAATGCACTTGAAAGAGGGCAATTTTACCATCGACTTGTAAGTACTTGATTCCCACCGACGTTTCTTGCCAAGGCACGGTAAAAAAATGTCGGGAAAGTTCGCGGAATTCCCCGATGGTTGCGATTCGGGAATTCGGAAACGCTTTTGAGATCGTGCCCTCAAAAATGGCGTGTAGTTCTTCACGTGTTGGCACTTCAAAAGCCATGGTCAGACTCGACTTGTACTCGTGAGAAAGCTGCATTCTGGGCATTCCGACAGGATTGTCCGAAACGAGTTGGGGCTCGTCAATAGGGAAGTCCAGTTCGTGTCTCAGTTTTTGTCTGGTCCTCCGCATTCCGCGCCGCGGTCGCTGATGGCTGCCGATCTCGGGCCGGGCGGCCCGGCACGCACGCTACTCACTCCATTCCCGGCAAGAACCGCCAATTTGTTTTCGCCCGGAGGGCGGGCGGTCGTAGCCAGGCGTTTCAACGCCTGGATGGCTGGTTGTCATTGCATCACGTTCCGAAAATGCGCAGAATGATGGATAGATCGTGCTCCGAAGGAGGCAGGCAATGACGACTCAAGTCGAGATGATTTTCCAAAACGCCATGGCGCTGAATGCACTCGAGCGGTTGACCATCGCCGAGCGGCTGTTGGATACATTGGAGCCGGACACTGAACTTATCGCGGATGACGAATGGGCAGCCGAACTCAAACGTCGTTCCGAAGAATTTGCGCGTGATTCGTCGATGGGGATTCTCTGGCAACAATTGCGGGATGAAGCATGAGGCCGTCGCCCACTGCCGTCATCATCCATCGCCTGGCGGCAAATGAATATCGTGAAATTCGCCAGTGGTATCGAGAGCGCAGCGGCATCGCGGCGGATCGAGTCAAGAAAAACATCTTCGCCGCTATCGAACGCATCGCTGACAATCCACAATCCGGCCCTGACTGGCGCGGCATTGCCCGCTTCTACAAAGTTCGACGTTATCCGTATGTGATCTATTACGAAATCATCGATCCGACCTTGGTGCTTGTGCTGGCCATTGCCCACGAACGACGAAGGCAAGGATATTGGCTTCGACGCATTGCCCGGCCCTGACGGGCCAGTTTGGACGAATCACAGTTGCGATGGCAATGTAAGTGGGCATGTCGAGCCGTATCAATCGGCGGCAGAACACGAACAAAGACGACGGCCCGGAACGCACCGGCCCCGCCGGCGATTTGCCATCTATGTTTTCAGCCCGGTTCACCGGGCTTTCCGCGCTTCGCGGTGTAGGCCCGTCCTTTTAGGGCGGGTCGTTAACGATCCCACCGATTTCGGTAACCCCGTTTACGGGGTTTCTCGCTGTTTCGCTTAAGCGATCTGGCTAAAGCCGAAGCGCGGGAAACCCCGTAAACGGGGTTAAGAATAATTGGATTGTAATTGACTGACCCGCCCTGAAGGACGGGCCTACACCGCGAAGCGCGGCAAGGCCGGTGAACCGGCCTGAAAACCAAACCGGCCTGTTGAGGGCCACTCCATTCTGACCACGGCAAGACCCTCCAATTTGTTTTCGCCCGGCGGGCGGGCGATCGTAGCCAGGCGTTTCAACGCCTGGATGGCACGCGCGCCTTCCCCAAATTCAGGTATACTACCCTGTGTAACGTATCGGGAGGAGCAAAGCGATGGTCATCAAGCCCACCCCACAGTTGGCGGCCGCGTTAAGCGAGCAGTCTCGGCGGCGCGGAGTTGCGCCAGAAATCTTGGCGCTGGATGCGCTGCGTGAGCGGTTTCTCCCCAACGTGCCGCCTATCGAACCTCGGGATGATTGGGAGCGGACACTATTCGAGGCCTCTCTCGATTGCGGAGTGTCCGTGCCGGATTCGGCCCTGAGCAGCGACGGGTTGTACGAATAATGGCGATTCTCGTTGATACGAGCATCTTGGGCCGGCTGGCAAATCGAACTGACGTGTCCCACGCGGTTGTCGTCACGGCTATTGCAGAGCTTCACCGTCGCGGCGAAGTACTTCATGTCACCGCGCAGAATCTGATCGAATTCCGCAACTTTGCCACGAGGCCAGTCAGTGCCAACGGTCTTGGTTTACTCGCTCCTGCGGTGGACGGCTTGGCAGCGACCTTTGAGGCGACGTTCCCGCTACTGGGTGAAACCCCGGACATTTATCCGGCGTGGAAGGCGATCGTTGTTGCATTGGGTGTGATCGGCAAACAGGTCCATGATGCCCGCCTTATGGCCGTATGTCATGTTCATGCGGTGACACACCTACTGACATTCAACGTCGCACATTTCGTTCGGCTGTCGGGATTTGGACCGGGTGTTGTGGTGATCAATCCCGCAACTGTTTGAGACAAGCGCCAAGAACGAAAACGATGGCCCGGAACACACCGGCCCGGCTGGCGATTTGCCATCTGTGTTTTCAGCCCGGTTCACCGGGCTGAAATCCAAACCGGCCCTGCCAGCGGCTCGATCCATTGGACCAAGGTTTTGGAATCACGGCACGATACCATGCCAAAGTTCGGCGGTGACGAAGCGCTGCAAGTGGCGAAGATTTGCAGTCGCAACGACAACGGGAGTGCCGCAAGTCGTCGCTTGCGCTGCCAGTATCACGTCGCAATCAAGAGCCGGATCGGGTGCCGTCGGGAAACCGCTTTGGCGGGCTTGTGCCCAGTAGTCGGCGGCGAGACGCAACGCATCAAACGACAGCGGAAGAAATTCCAGGCGCCCAATCATTGCATCGAGTGAGGCCAGACTGCTGCCGGCATTGATCCGGATCAATTCGCGCCGAACTTCGTAGTCGGCGATCGCTGGCACAATGATGCGGCGGCGAGCCTTAAGCAGGTCGCCTAACCAGTTCAGCGCCAGCTTCGTCGGTCCTGTCAATCGGGGATTCGCCAACAGCCCCAACGGGCCGGCATCCAACATGATGGCGCTCATGCAGCGGAACCGGTCGCAAACAACGACGGCTCACCGGTTAATCGATTACTGTCGAGAGCCTTTAGAAAGTCGTAGTCGGCGGCGAGTTGGTCTAAGTCTTTTGCGCCCCGCAACGATTTCAGAAACGCATCGACCTCAAGCACATTCACAGTCTCGGGCAAAGGTTGCGCATCCACAGTCAGGTGAACCGCCGTGCCGTTTGCGATAGCTAACGGTTCGGTCGGCCGAAACACGCCGTTCTCAAAAGTGGCGGATACGTTCAGGGACACATTGCACCTCTCTTAACACAGGTTCATTGTACCCGAATAAGAACCGGAATGCGATGCGGGAAGAGTTCCGCCCCGAAGTCGCCGATGGATGACGATAGCGAGAGGCGGCCCTGCACGCCAGCTACCTACTCCATTCCCAGCAAGAACCCCCAATTTGTTTTCGCCCGGAGGGCGGGCGGTCGTAGCCAGGCGTTTCAACGCTAGGATTAAGACTGCAATCAATCGAATTGAACGACGTGCGAATCCGAATCCGCATCAGCACCAGCTTTTCGCAATTCGACGCGGTCTCGTGCGTTCATTTCGAGAAGGGCAACAGTGACGCGGCCGCATTGGGTTCGACCGACGATGCGGAAGCCCGCCATGCGAAAGTGTCGGACCCATTGTTGAAGCCTGGGATGAAAGAACCGGACTACTTTTCCGGTTTGCGCGTCGATGCCCGACAGATTGGTTCCCTTGCGCTGGTTGCAATGATGGCACGCCAACGCGAGGTTCGTGAGGTCGTCGCTGCCACGATGCTGATGGGCGACGATATGTTCGATGTGAAAGCGAAAGTATGGTTCGTCGTTTTGATGAAGGCGACAATACTCGCAGCGCTGACCGGCCCGACCCCACACGAGCCGCCGGGCAGCCGCCTTCATCGGGTGGGCCGGCTCCGTTTGAGCAGCTTTCGTGCCTTGGCTTGCAAGATGCCGATGAAATTGCCAAAGCGGATGCTGGTCTCATATTCTTCGCGTTCGTCGCTGGTAAGTTGACCCTCGTTGCACTTTTCGGCCAATTCATCCATGCGCGATTGCAACTCGGGGTCCGCACGGAGTTTGATCAATGACTTGGCCACCTGTGGCGTCAATGTGCGCACGACGGGGTTGACTAAGCGATCAAGGGTAGCAACTTGCCGTTTCATAATGTCAGTTTAGGCGAACGATTGGACTCAAGCAATCGCAACCCGTGCCGCATTCGCGAATGGATGACGCTCTCAGGCCTGACGGCCCGGCACCCGCGCTACTCACTCCATTCCCGACAAGAACCTCCAATTTGTTTTCGCCCGAAGGGCGGGCCGTCGTAGCCAATTGTTTCAACGCCTGGATGGCGCTATGAATCTCCGAAGGCACTCGACTCGTAGTTACTAGTGGCCATCCGTATGCGCGTCGGAGAGCAATCATGCCAGTTTCCATCGGAACACTGCCACTTATTGAACTTGATTACACCAACCGGGGGCCGGGTTTGCACCCCGGGATGTCACAATTGGAGGCCAGGCTGGCCGAAGATGGCGGACGAAAAGGACACCTTCGTATCCATGTTTCAGTCAGCGGCGGCACGATTCCCATCGTTATGGCCCGCTCCGATCTTTACATCCTGGGATTTCAATGTGATAAGAACTGGTTCCGCTTCGACGACGCGGCCTGGCCATTCACCGAGTCGGCGACCAAGCTCGGCTATGAAGGACAATACATCAAGCTCGGCGGCCTCATAGGCAGCCTGACATTGGGCAGCATCAATGCAATCTCAAAGCTCGGCAACATCGCTCTGCGCCCCGAATGGGCGGAACACTTGCGCACGTTACTGATCGTCGTATCCGAATGCGCTCGATTGATACTCGTGCGGATGCAGGTACTAGGGTTATTGAACAATGTCGTGCATACGGGTTCGGTGCCTCTCTCGTTGTTGGCGCACTACATCCAGAATTGGGACAAAGCATCGAAAGGCCAAGACATGACGCAGCCGACAGACAATCCGAATGTGCGCACCGGTTTCAAAGACCCGACGATCATCAAGCGATAAACGGCGAGCGTCGAAGCGTCAGCTCAACGTGGTTACTTGCGCGGGGCAAAACCAAAACCACGTTGGCCTCACGGCTCAACGCTCGCCAGTTCAACGGGATTCCTCAGTGAACATCACGTCACGATAAACTTCGGACAGCGGTACTTTTGCCGGCACTGATGCAAACTCGAAGATTCGATCCAGACCGGCAAACTCGGTCAGCAACCAGCCTCCATCCGGCTGGCGGACATAACGCTCGATCAACGGTTTATCCTGCGAAACCAACACGTATTCCTGTAACGACGCGATCTGACGGTAATGTTGCGATTTGACCCCGCGATCATATTTTTCAGTTGAGTCGGACAACACCTCAATGATGACACGCGGATTGAGAAGCGTGTCGAGGACTGCGTCCTCAAACTCTGGTTTGCCACATACGATTGCGATGTCGGGATAGGTATACAAGCCCGTCGCATTGACTTTCAAACGCAAATCCACGCCATAGGCGCGGCACCCTGTTCCCTTCAAAAGCGCATGTACCTCGGCGGCCAAATTGTCGCGTGCCGTCACATGTTCGCGGCTAGGACCAGCCATGGCGAACATTTCGCCGTTGTAAAACTCACTGCGACGTTCGGCCTTGCGTTCGATTGCAAGATACTCGGCGGGCGTCAATTTGGTTTTCAACGCGGCAGACATCATCGACCTCCAAACCGACATTGTACCGCGCCGCCCGTGGCACCGTCAGAGACGCGATCCATTGGCTGGACAACCTTGGCCCAAGGTTCTGGCGTGCCCGGTGCGTTCCTGCGCTTGCGACGCGACGATTACAGCGGGCGCGAGCTGAAAGCTTGGGTGAAGAAGGTCAAGAAGCAGGAATGGCGACAAGCGTATGTCTTTTTCAAACACGACGACGTTGGCAACGGGCCAAAGTTAGCGAAGAGCCTGCTGAAGTTGGTCGCGTAGCTTCGGCCAGTTGAACATCTCGACGTAAACCCTTCCGCGGCAAAGGATTTTGTGAACTCGCGGCATTGATTCCACCGAATGGAATTGGTTCCACGGATGGGTGGGTATATCGCTGGAATCAATTAGAGCCAAATGGATGGCTGCCAATATCACGCACACAACCGCCGATAGAATTGCTCAAACCGCAACCGCATCGCTTTTCGTCCATAATGTTCTTCGACGTGTCGCCGGGCCGAGTCGGCCAGACGCATTGCGAGCCGCTCATCGCACACCAGTTGATTGATCGCATCGGCTAACAATTCGTCATCGCCCGGCGGCACCAGCAAGCCGTGTTTGCCGTCCTCCAATACTTGCGCATTCGCACCAACACGGGTGGCAACGACAGGACGGCCGGCAGCCATAAACTCCAAGAGCGCGTTCGACATTCCCTCGGCCCGTGATGGCAACACAGCAATATCGATATCTGAGAGGAAAGCCGGCATATCGTTGACTTGGCCCACCAGCGAGAACCGTTGTGCCAGGCCAAGCGAGTCAATCATCGATTGCAATTCAGAGCGTTGGTCTCCTTCACCGGCGACAAGGAATCGTACACCGGGCAATCGCGCGGCAGCGCGGATGAGCACGTCCATGCCCTTCACGGGCCGAAGGTTGCCGACTGCACCCACGGTGACAATGCCGCCGTGTCGGGCCGGCGGCGGCACGTGGGCGAAGCGGTGCAGATCGACGCCGTTTTCCAGCACCACGAGTTTGTTGCGATTGCCCCGTTCGGCGATGCGCAGAGATTGCAAACCGGGGTCGCTGTTGGTCAGCGTCACATCGGCGATGCGCCCGATCACCCGGCCCAAGCCACGATGCTTCGGGGTGAGCCAATGGCCAACGTTGTTGCGCACGCGAATGACACGCTTCACTCCCGCTAGGCGGGCAAGCGGCACGCCGAAATAGGTGCTGTCGAGGAAATACGTCTGCACCACGTCCACGGCTTGTCTGCTCCAGAAACGCAAGAGCTTGCGGCTGGCACGTGCAAGTTCAGCCGGTCGTCTCAACGACGTAAGGCCTAGTCGCTTCACCGGACAGTTGGTCGGCTCCAAGGAGCGCGATTCGTAATCAGTTCCATCAAGCAGTGTCAACGACGGCTCGACGACATTGCGATCAAGTGAGTGAATCAAGGCGAGCAACTGCGTCTCCGTGCCGGCTCGGCTGAGACGGTCGATAAAATAGTTGACTCGGACGGGCCGATGAGGCGCGCTCATGCGGCTCGCCGCCCCGATGTACCTTGGCCGATGCCGAGTCGTGCGAACAACTGAAGATATGAGTTGGCTTGTTGAGCGAACGAGAACTCATCACGAACATAGTCGCGGCCGGCATCGCCCATGCGCCGTCGCTTGGCCGGGTCGCGGAGCAATGACGTAATCGAAGATACCAGCGGCTCCGGCTGTCCGGCCGGAATCAGCACGCCAGTCTCACCATTGATGATGCACTCCGGTGTGCCGCCGACAGCGGTAGCGACCACGGGTACGCCGGCCGCGCTGGCTTCCAGCACCACGTTCGGCAGGCCTTCGGTAAACGATGGCAGAACCGCCAGGTCGGCATTGGGCAGCAACTCATCCAGGTCGGCGCGGAAGCCGGGCAGCGCAAAGGCATCACACAGGCTATTTTCTTCGATAATCCACTCGAGCCGGTCGCGTTCCGCGCCTTCGCCGAAAACGATGAAGCGCACGCCTGGCATGACATCGACGATACGCCGAGCAGCGTCAATCAAGACGTGAATGCCCTTCTCGGGGCTGAGCCGGGCGGCCGTGACAACGAGGTGTTCGCCGGGCTTCGAGGCAATCGCGGTCAGTCGTGCCCGACCCTCGGCCGACGGCGTAGGGAACGCATTGAGCCGAGCGGCGTTGTGAATGACTGTAAGGTGATTGGCCGGCACACCAGCGGCTTTCACCAGTTCGCCTTGAGCCGCCGACACTGCCACCACATGTAGCGCCCTCGGCAAATCGTGCCGATCCAGTGCTTCGTACAGACGCACACGCCAAGTCTCGGCCGTCCAGCCGCGCGATACGGCAATCACCGGCACGCCGACGTGTTGCGCCGCCCGCCGGCCAATTAAGTCGGCCTTGTACCCGTGGCACAGCAGCACATCCGGCCGCGTGGCTCGTAATGAATGCTCAATATCATGCAACGCCGCGAGGAAGTGCGGCGTGTCGTGCGGCACTTGTTGACCTGCAAACCCCTGCTGCCTTACTTCAGAAAGAAATGCCGCACACTTGCCGTGTTCGCCGAACGAAAGAAAGCTGGTTTCAACTCGCCCGCGCAGGGCCTCGGCCAATCCCAGCATCTGCCGCTCGGGGCCACCGAAAAAGGTCGAGGATGTGAGATGCACCAAACGCATGACAGGCCGATCCCATCCATGGGAAACGCCAAGGCAAAAACCAGCCGAAGAGTGTAAACCGGAACTGGCGAGTTGGTCAAGATGAAGATGATGGGTTGAGTGACAAGCGCCGATCAAGTCAAATCGACGATATGTGTTTCTTTCCATGCCAGAAAGGCAGCACAACTCCAGAAAAAAACCGCGAACGCTAACAGCACCAAAAACGCAGATAAAGCTCTACGGTGGCCTTGTGCCTCAGCGCGCACGGCGAGAACGGCGAACGGGAAAGCCGGCAACAGGCCAAACAAAAACACCCAGGCGATGAACATCCCCACGGTTCGGCACAACTCGAAGTATCCATAGGCAACCAAGAGGAAGCCAAGAACGGCCAATCGCGCGAGATGTCTGGCGCGGCGCTTGTCCGCATGTCGCTCGGCTCGCCATAAGACCATCACCGTGGCATGAAGTGCGAAATAGAGACAGGTCGGCCACGTGAACAGACACTGCCCGACCAAGCGGCTCATGAGGTTAGGCCCAAGGAAGCCGAGTACGAACGTCAATGTGAAGAACGCGACCGTCCACGATGCCGATTTGGCGTGCGACGGGCCGACAACACGTCGGGCAAATGTGACCGTTGTCGCAGCCGCCAGCATCATGATGACCGAAGCGCCGAACCACAGCCACAATTCTTGAAGGGAGGGCGCGTCGTTCGGATAGTCGCGTTCGAGCGTCAACAGCCAGGCAGGATTAATCCGCCATGACTGAACATAGCCGCGAGAGATTTTCGTACTTGGGGCGACTGCGGCATCGACGCCTGACCGGCCAACTCCAACACAGATCGCCTTCGATGGGCTGCGAAGGAATAACTTGCCGTGCGACAGTGCAGGTGGCGTCCAGCAAATCTCGTCATGAAATAACTTTGCGCGGGCCAACTCTACGTACTGCTGTGGATCAGCACGAGCCAGTATCAACTCACCTGTGTCGTTGAACAGAATCAACTTTTCGTCGGCAACAATCAATGACGCATGGCCTACGCGATCGGTAGTCCATCGGGTTGTCCCTGTGTCCCAGTCAACACACTTGAAGAACCCGTGCGACTTCCGGTGTTCGCTCGCCTGCATCTGGCGAATGTCAAACCCGTAAACATGATCACGATGCAGGACACTTGAGAGCACATCGTTGCAGAACTCGCGATTCGACCAACGTTGTGCCGTTTGAACCATCCCATTGGGCAATTGGTCCAGTCGCAGGCATTTCGCCGCGAGTCGAAAAGGGCTGAGCAAAAGCAAATCCGGCTCACGGTAAATTGGCCAGGCGGAATGTTCGTCGTACCCCGTGGAAATGTGCTGATGATACAGCTGCTTCCCGGTTTCGGGGTCAATTACGACCAAAGAGTTTTGCAAATATCCAATCAACAAGCGCCGGCCTTGGAGCGTAATCGCGTAGATTGGGCAATAGCTGGCGGCATCGGAACCCGACGTCCAAATGGTGCGACCGTCGGCGGTGTTTAACGCAACAACGCTAGCCTCCGGACCACCAGCCGGAACGATGACACGGTCGCCTTCAATCGTCGGCGTAATGGCATAACCGAAATCGCAACCGCGGCCTTGGAATCTCTCCTTGACATTCACTGACCACAATTGCCGCCCGGTCCCCGCGTCAAAGCAGCAGACAAGTCCTGACGGCGACGAGCAGAATACACGCCCCTTCGACCATGTTGGCGAACCATATGGTCCGCGATACGGACCGCTAGGTTTCCAAGCCCAGTCGTATTTAGCTTCCCAAATCACATGCCCGTTGCTCGGATCGAGGCAAACCAGATACTGCCCGTTCAGCGCCTGACGTTGTGTGAATAATTGTCCATCAGCGACGACGAAACCCGAATAGCCTGCGCCAAGATCGCAAGTCCAAAGCACCGGCGGCCCTTCCGGCGGCCACCCATCGACGAGGCCAGTCTCTGCGGACCGGCCATCGAATTCGGGGCCACGCAAGTGCGGCCATTCGGCCAAGGCAGGTGAGACATGCAATAGCAGCAACAACAAAACAAGGACGTATCGCATGAGTGGCCAATAATCACATCGCGACGGCGTCTACCGCATTTCCAATCGGAACGTAGGCCGGCCGAGTTTGTTCGTGTCATGGACCAGACGGAAGTCGCGGTGAAAAACTGAGGAGTGGCACCAGCCATCGGTTGGGTTGGTGGATTGATAGCCGGCCGGTGAGTGATTCAGGATTTCGAATCGCAATGGGTCTTTGCGGACGTCCACGAGCCAGTACTCGGGGATGCCTGCCGCCCAATAGGCTTGGCGGATGAACTTGTCATCTTTATCTTCCGAACTGGGGCTGATGACTTCGAGGACAACATCGGGCGTGCCTTCCAATTCCACGGTCGCGCCGCGATCCGTGCGCAGCGTCTTGAGACGACCGGTTCGGAGTGTCTCCCATGAGGCAAACATCCAGTCCGGTTCGCACGCCAGGCCGGCCGCCGGATTGACGAGCCTCATGCGGTCGTGAATATACTCGCCCAGGTCTTCGCCATCGATGATGTTACCGAGACTTTGCGCGATCTTAGCCTTCACCTGGTTGTGGCAAAAATACTCTTCCATATTCATGTCCACCCAAATCTCATCCGCGATGTAGTCAATCCGGCCGGTCTGGGGAAATACGTCCGATACTGACCAAAGTCGGAACGTCGGCAAGTCCACGACCCATGCCGGGATGCGCACGGGTTCATCGCCGGCAAATACGATCGATGGACCGAGTCGGACCGGTGCCGCCGAATTGGAAATTGGAAGAGTTGCGCTGCTCATACCGGGACTCGGAGTGTGAATCGCCATCGACGCTATCATATCACAACTCGTTCGTCAGACGCAGCAATACATGCCTTTTCTTGGTATAACAGCGTAGGCCGCATTGTGCCGAAAGAACTGCCGAGGAGTCGTGTCATGAATCGTCGTACTGCCATCGTAACGCTTGCTCTATCATGCTTGTTTATCGTCGGGTGCCCAAAGGTGGACAAGCGGATCACCAAAGCGAACTTCGAGAAAATCAAGCCCGGCATGACCTGGGCTCAGGTCGTCGAAATCCTCGGAGAAAACTGCACCGAAGTGACCGGCACCACCGGTTTGGGCAGTTCGGCGGGGGCCGTCGGCGTGGTCGGCGGCTTAGATTCCGGACCCAGCACTCCGGCGCTCAAAGAATATCGCTGGGGTAGTGAGTACACGAACATTACCATCACCTTCAATCGCGGCGACAAGGTGCAAGACGGCAAGGACACCATCACATCGAAAGGGCTGAAGTAACAGTATTTGTCTTCTTTGTGTTTTCCTTTGTGCCTTCGTGTCTTTGTGGTTCGTCTTGGGTTTGAAGAATTAACCACAAAGACACGAAGGGCGCAAAGTCCGGAAAAAGAAGAACTTTAGACACCATGATTCGCATCCCCGCACTTCGACTTGGCAAACAATACGAGAGCCTGCAAAAGGCGGAATTGGTTCACCATGCCACGGGCGAACCCGTGGCCGAAGTCAGCCAGGTCACCGGCAGCATGATTGCCCGCGACCTGTCGCGCGGGCCGGCCGCTCGCCGCGAGTTGGCCGCGATCCCGATGCGCGAACTGGTCGGCATGTACAAGAATGCCGGCGCGTATTTCTTGACAGCGTCGTTGCCATGCGGCGATACGCAGCAATCGTTCGATGACTATTTGAACTGCCTGTCAGCCACAACAGGCTCGCCGTTGGTGTTTTGTCGGCGCAATGCCGAGAAGGTCGGCTACGTCTTATCGCACATCGACGAAGTCTTAACGGGTTTGACGCGCGGTCTCGACCTCGGCGTTCTCGATCAAGGCTACGGCAAGCAGGATGGCCGCACGATCAGCTTCTTTCCCGTGGCTGACTTCTTCGGCGCGATTCTGCCATCGAACTCGCCGGGTGTTCATTCGTTGTGGACGCCGGCGGTCGCGCTGAAGTCGCCGGTGATTCTTAAGCCGGGCCGGGAAGAACCGTGGACGCCGTTCCGTGTGTTGCAAGCATTGATAAAGGCCGGCGTGCCGGCGTCAGTGCTCGGTTTCTATCCCACTGATCATGCCGGTTCGGGCGACATCCTGCGGCTGTGTGGCCGAAGCATGTTGTTCGGCGATAGCGGCACTACCGATCCGTACAAGAACGATCCGCGCGTCGAAATTCATGGTCCCGGGTTTAGCAAGGTCTTGATCGGTGAGGATCAAGCCGACCGTTGGCGTGATCATCTGGATGTGATAGTCGAGTGCATCGCGGCCAACGGCGGTCGCAGTTGCATCAACGCTTCGGCCGTGTGGACGCCGAGACATGGTCGCGCCATTGCTGAAGCGCTGGCCGAGCGGCTTGCCAAAATCACCGCCCGGTCGTGGGACGATCCGAAAGCCGAGTTGGCCGCGTTTGCCAACACGAAAGTGGCGGAGGCCATCAACGGCATGGTGGATACCGCGCTCAAGACACCCGGCGCAGTCGATGTCACTGAACAAAAGCGCGGCAGTTCGCGGCTCGTGCAAGTGGGCCGCTGTGCGTGGTTGCTGCCGACGATTGTATATTGTGACACTTGGGAGCATCCACTGGCGAACAAAGAGTTCCTGTTCCCGTTTGCCAGCGTGATCGAGTGTCCGCAAGACGCCATGCCTTCGGCCATCGGCCCATCGCTTGCCGTGATGGCCCTGACCGAAGACCCAGCCTTTGCCCGTGCCCTGCTCGATTGCCCGCACGTCGAGCGCCTCAACTTGGGGCCGATCCCCACGACCCGCCTGACCTGGGACCAGCCGCATGAAGGCAACCTCTTCACCCACCTCTGGCGTCAGCGAGCCTTCCAACGTGCCGGCGGCATTTGATTTTTCCCCGTTGAACCGCGTGGTCTTCGGCCCCGGCACGCTTGCGCAACTCGGTGAGCTAGCTGTTGAACTGGGCGGCACGCGCGTAATGCTGGTCACTGATCCGGGTCTAGAAAAGGCCGGCCATTCACAACGTGCTGCTGATAGTTTGCGAAACGCCAAGCTCTCGGTGGCCGTGTTCGATGGCGTCGAAGAGAACCCGACGACACGTCATGTCGATGCCGGCGTGAAAGCCGCCCGCGATCATCGTGCTGATTTCATCGTCGCTGTCGGCGGCGGCAGCGCGATGGACGTGGCCAAGGGCATCAACTTCCTGTTCACCAATGGCGGAGCGATGGCCGACTATCGCGGCATCGGCAAGGCGACAAAGCCGATGCTGCCATCGATCGGCGTGCCAACCACGGCAGGCACCGGTAGCGAAGCGCAATCGTTCGCATTGATTGCCGATGAAGCTACGCATGTGAAAATGGCCTGCGGCGATCGCAAGGCCGCGTTCCGCGTCGCGTTACTCGATCCCGAGCTGACCGTGACCCAACCCGCGATGGTCACTGCCGTCACCGGCATCGACTCCATCGCCCATGCCGTCGAGTCTTACGTTTGCACCAAAGCCAATCCCGTTTCCAGCCTCTTCGCCGCCGAGGCCTGGCGGCTACTATCGGGCCACTTTGAGCGCGTGCTGACGGAGCCAACAAATCTTCCGGCCCGCGCTGCCATGCAACTCGGCGCCCACTTGGCCGGCAGCGCCATCGAAGCCTCGATGCTGGGCTGCGCACACGCCTGCGCCAACCCGCTGACCGCGCATTATGCAATCACGCATGGCATCGCCGTGGGTGTGATGCTGCCGCACGTGGTGAGATTCAACGCAGTGACATGTAGGGATAAGTACGATGAATTGCGCAGTGATCTGGCCGACCGCGTGCTCGAGTTGTTAAAAGCGGCCAACCTGCCAACGTCGCTGCGTGACTTGGGCGTTGAGAAAACCAAGTTGCCAACGCTGGCCCAGGAAGCAACGCAGCAATGGACGGCCCAGTTCAACCCGCGACCGGTGACAGTCGCGGACTTGGCGGGACTGTACGAGGCGGCCTGGTAGTTGGTCAGCCGGGTCGCATCAGTGCCCGGAGGTGTCGGTGGCGTCGGCAATGTCGCTGTCGTCGCGGCTTGCAAGCTCGTGAAGTTGCCACCGAATCGCCTTCAGAAGCTCATCATCTTCTGCCTCCCAAATCGCGCCAGGAACTGGACCGCGCGCGATAGTCGCCACGTTGGCGATGAGCTGGCCCAATCTCATTGTCGGCAGACACTGTCGAAGTTCGATTAACGATTCAATGAGTTCATCGTGTAATACGGTATTCATGGGAACTTCTCCTGTACGGTTGGCAGTTGGCCAACCGGATACGGCAGTGAGCCAAGCAACTCGGCCGGAATGTCCGAACCCGGTGACAATTTGGCGGCCCGTGTCGCTCGTGTGACGCCGTCGCTGAGTATCAATTCTCCGTCCGTGCCGCGATACACCAACACGGGAGGCATTCCCGCGAGCGACTTGCCAAAACGGGCGATCTGTCGCTGCAGTTTACTTGGGTCAGCCCCGTCGCGACGTTCGACTGGTAGCCGAAGCGTCGCAGGATCGACGTCAAAGTAAACACGCAGGCTCACCACGCAATTATATCAGGGATCGGTAGACATGCGCTGGTGCGGCTGTACGAGGCGGCGTGGTGAGAGGATTGACGCATTTGATGGGAAAACTGTCGCCTAAATTAACACGGGGATGCTGGGCAGGTTCTTCCCGGGTAGACTTTCTAAAAACGACTATGCCAATTAGGGTTGTTCCACGAGGCCGCCATGCCCATTCCCGTCGTGTGTCCGAAATGTGCAACGAGGCTGAATGCGCCGGACAACAAGAGTGGCCGACGGGCCAAGTGCCCCAAATGCGGCGCGACGATCATGGTTCCTGGCCCAACCCCCGACGATTCGGAGCCTGGCCACTCGGAACTACCTTTACGCGGGGAGCAACCTACAAAACCCCGCGACAATGCGCCGCCCCTGTTGCCGGTGCAACATTTGGATCCGACGCTCGACGCCATCGTGCCCGGACCTCGATCAGAAGTCGAGACAAGCGCCGGCGTGCCGAGCGACTTTATCACGCTGAATTGTCCTTCGTGCGGGGGCAGTCTCAAGGTGACTGGATGTGCCGATCAGTTCGTTTGCAAATACTGTGGTAAGGAACACGTCATCAGACGGCACGGAAACACCATAAGCGTAGCGCCGGTAGTCGAAAAACTGGACCGCATCGTGACCGGAGTGGACCGACAAGCGTCAGAACTCGCGATTGTGCGTCTAGAAAAAGAGATTCAGGAAATGTCGGATCGCATCAAAAGAAGAGATTTCGTAACGCAGCCCGCGACAACTCTCCTGCCGCATCCCACCACAAATGAAAATATTGCAGGTGTTGCACTTACGCTGGCAGGTCTTATCGCGATGTTTTCCGTGTGCTGCGGCACCGTCGATAAGAGTTGGATGGTCACGGGGATGGCCGTGGCGGCCGTAATCGCTGGATTAGGGTTCGCCGCCATGATCTTTCTCGGAAGTGCGGCAAGGACAGACAATCAACTTAGGCGGCACGAAGAGCTAAAGCAATTTATTCAGGTTCGGGAAGAACTCAAGAAAAAGCAGGCCCAAAAGGCAATGCACCTAGACATCGTGCGGCGTTGAGCAATCATGGCACCGAGATCTGTGCTTGCCCGCATCCGTTTCCAACTGCCATAATACCCTCCAGGAATTCACGATCATGGCCGTAGTCGCGTTGCCGTACATCAATGTGGACGAAAAAGGCGTGGCCCGGATTGCCGGCAGCCGGATCAAGGTTCGGTTCGTTGGCGCGGAACACACGCGACAGCGCATGACGCCGGCTCAAATCAAGAAAGCGCACGAGTACATGTCGATGGAACAGATTCATGCCGCTTTGGCATACTATTTTGCGAACCAGCAAACGATGGACGCCGAAACCGATGCGGCGGATCGGCTTGCCGATGAAATGCGGGCGGCAGCCGGACCTTCGCCATTTGCCGAGCGGATGCGGCGCGAAGGCAAATTGCCACATCGAAATTAGTCTTGCATCCAACGACCCAGCATCTTCTAATCCCGAAAGCTCCCATGACCACCCCCCGACCCAACAACCGCCGGCCCGATGAACTGCGGCCGCTGAGCTTTACTCGCAACTATCTTGGCAATGCGCCGGGGCGGGTGTTGGTGGAGTTCGGCCGCACTGCCGTGTTGTGTACTTGTTCGGTGGACTTGGCGGTGCCGGACTTTCTTGTCGGCAAAGGCAAGGGTTGGCTGACAGCTGAGTATTCGATGTTGCCGGGCAGCACGGCCGGGCGCAAGGCTCGCGACAAGGCTGGCAAAGTCGATGGCCGCTCGGTTGAGATTCAACGGCTCATCGGTCGCAGTCTCCGCGCGATTGTTGATCTGTCACAACTTGGCGAGCGCACGCTTTGGGTTGATTGCGATGTATTGCAAGCCGACGGCGGCACGCGCACGGCGGCCATCAGCGGAGCGTACGTGGCCGTGATGGACGCGATGTCAGCGACGGCCGGGGTCAATGTTGCTGCCGTTGTTCGTGATAGCGTGGCAGCCGTGTCCGTGGGTGTTGTTGGCGGCGAAGCACGGCTGGATTTGGAGTATGTCGAGGACCGCGATGCCGACGTGGATATGAACCTCGTGATGACCGGAGCCGGCCAGTTCATTGAAGTGCAAGGCACCGGCGAAGGCGCGACATTTGATCAGGCCGAGTTAGATCGGCTGTTGCAGCTCGGGAAAGACGGGATCAAGGCGATCACGGCGGCGCAAACCGCGGCGCTGAACGATAAGAATTGAACCATAGAGGCACAGAGAACACAGAGAATAAAAGCGAGAAAACACTGGCGTCTTCTTTGTGTTTCCTCTGTGATCTCTGTGCCTCTGTGGTGAATGCTGGTTTGCCTCTTCCCGGTCGAAATTGACAGGTGTGCATCTCCCGGTTATAGCCCCACCCGTTCGTGGAACATGGTTTCCGTCGAGGACATTGCCGTGCGCAAGTTGCAAATCCTGACTATGATCGGCCTGCTGATCGTCGGGAGCGCATTCGCCACGCAGTTCCCGGTAGCAAAAGATAGCGGCGCGTGGATGATCCTCGTGCAGAGTTATGGCGGTAAAGAAGCGGCCCAACTGGCCGAAGAATTAGCCACATCGTTGCGACAAGATTACAAACTCAACGCCTTTGTCTTCGACCGCGGTGGCGAGGAACGCCGCAAAGAGCGTGAACGCATTGCCGGCATTCGCAAGCAACGCGAAGAACAAGCCAAGGCACAGGGGTTACCCAAAGACACGAAGTGGGAGCCAATTCGCACGTTCAAGATCGAAGATTCCTATGCCGTGCTGATCGGCGGCTGGAAAGATATGGAGTCAGCCCGCAAAGCGTTGGACGAGATTCGCACGAAGAAGCCGCCCGCGGATCGACTCATGCACCAGGGTCTCGTGGTGCCGGAAAAAGATAAGACAGGTACTCGCCAAGGCTACTACGGCGGGCTCAATCCATTCAAGACCGCGTTTGTTGTTCACAACCCGCTGCTGCCAACGCCGATTGATCCGAACAAGGGCAAGCTCGAACATCTCAAAGAATACAACGCCGCCGAAAGCTTCAGTTTGCTGAAGTGCCGCAAGCCGTACACG
This sequence comes from Gemmataceae bacterium, assembly GCA_031362705.1. Taxonomy (GTDB): domain Bacteria; phylum Planctomycetota; class Planctomycetia; order Gemmatales; family Gemmataceae; genus JAIBBI01. The sequence continues at coordinate 19,548 of JANLTA010000786.1, forward strand.
TTGATGGTCAAGACATTCCAGGGCGCGGTCAAGCTTGATTCGCCCGGAGCCCAACAGGTCGGCTTCGTCGACAAGATGTTCGGCACGAAGCCGGGCCAGGTGCTGGACGCCAACACCAACCAAGCTCACGTGTTGGCCGAGGCCCTGCGGCAAATGAAAGACGCCAGCGGCCAACTGTTGATTGATCGCGGCACCGAAATCTACGTCCTGCACACTGAAAACAACAGCTTCATTTGCATCGGCGGTTACGACACACCCGACGATCCAGGCCTCAAAGCCTACCAGAAAAAACTAGCCGGTCTGGTGCTTAAACCCATCTGCGAATTGTCGAATCAACCATTGCCGATGCCGGTTCCCAAACCATGACGCGACGGGGGAAGGGGAATGAGGCCCGCGGGAGTAATTGCCCGCGGGCCTCTTCATTGATGGGTCCGTATGCGGCAAATAAACGCACTAAACAGCAAGCACCGCGCGAACCGGTAGTGTCTCAGTTTGCGATGGCGTGAGAAATCGACGTGTCTGACACGAATCCATCTTCTTTGTGCTTCCCTTCGTGCCCTTTGTGTCTTTGTGGTTGGTCTTAAGAACTTACCACAGAGACACAAAGGGCACGAAGGAAGCACGAAGAAAACCAAACTGCGACACTACCCGCGAACCTGTAATCTATCGATGCTGTCTTCCCAACGGGAAACGAGTGAATCATGGCCGAAACTACATCCATTACGGATCGGAAAGCCGGGCTGATTACCTATCGGCAATGGCAGGCGCTGAAGCTGCGACCGGATCAGCGCCGGGTATTGTCGGGCGTGCAACCCTCGGGCAAGCTTCACTTGGGCAACTATTTTGGCGCACTCAAGCAGCATCTTGAATCGCAGTCGGAGAATGCCGAGCGGTTTTTCTTTATTGCCGACTATCATTCGATGACGTCACTGACTGACGCGGCGGAACGCCGGGCACGCAGTCACGATGTGGCACTGGATTATCTCGCGCTGGGCCTTGATCCGACGAAGACAACATTTTTCCGCCAATCAGATATTCACGAGGTGCATGAGTTGGCATGGATGCTGGCATGTGTCACCAACACGGGGCTTCTGGAAAAGGCCCATTCGTTCAAAGACAAGATAGCCAAAGGCATCGAATCAAGCGTCGGCCTGTTCACGTATCCAATCCTGATGGCTGCCGACATTCTGATTTACCGGTCGAATTGGGTGCCCGTCGGCGAAGATCAGGTGCAGCACCTCGAAATGACCCGCGACATGGCCGGCAAGTTCAACCGCGCCTATGGCGAAGTCTTTCCGTTGCCGCAGGCCATGCTCGTCGAAGCCGGCGCGAAAGTACCAGGCACCGACGGACAGAAAATGAGCAAGTCCTACGGCAACACCATCGACATCTTCGCGGAAGGCAAAGCACTGAAGAAAGCCGTTATGGGCATCGTCACCGACTCCAAGTTACTCGGCGATTCAATCATCGCCGAAGGTAATAACTTGTGCGCCATATATGCTCTGTTCGCAACCCTTGAAGAAAACGCTTCGTTGGCCGGTAAGCTCTACCGCGGTGAAATTGGCTATGGCGATACAAAGAAACTGCTCTTGGCAAAGATCGAGTCCTATTTTGGCCCCGCGCGCGACAAACGCAAAGACCTGGAAAAGAACCGCGACTACGTCGAGCAAGTCCTGCGCGACGGCGCAACCAAAGCGCGAGCCGAAGCGACGGCAACGATGAAGCTGGTGCGCGAAGCAGCAGGGTTCTGAGCCCGCCGCGCAAGCAAGGCAGGGGCGACTCGAACGTTGGACCACGCCGCGGTTTCTTTGACTCGGCAATTCTAATCGAGCCGTTTGGCTCTACACTGACTTGAGTACTTCCTATGCCCATGCATGCCTTCATCTGATGACCTCTGAAGTGCCAGCCCACAATCCCTTGTTGCAACGTCCTCGCCGAGTTGTCTACGTGGCGCTGGGCTGCCTCTTTGTGGGCCTCGGCGTCGTAGGCGCGATACTGCCAGTCATGCCGACGACGCCGTTCTTGCTGGCAGCTAGCTTTTTCTTCGCGCGCTCTTCCCCGCGCCTGAACAACTGGCTCTTACGTTCGCCGCTTTTCGGGCCGTTCCTGCGCGATTGGGATCAGCACCGCGGAGTTCGCCCGCGGGTAAAAGTGTGGGCCGTGACGGTGATGTTGACCGCAGTCACGGCGAGCATTGTATTTGGAAACCTCACGTGGCCGATCGTCGTGCTACTACTCTTGCTCGCCGCCGTCGGCCTCGTCGTAGTACTCAGACTCCCCGTCATCCGTGAAGTGCCGCCGGGTGCAATGCTCACAGCTTTGGGTGAGCATGTGAGAGACCAATAGGGCAAGAGCAATATTGCAAGGCAATCACACTTTGATGGTTTTGACCGGTCGCATTGATACGCCCAAACGGCAGATAACCGCTCACACGCTCACGCCGAGCCGTGAGCAAGGCACCCGGCACAGTTGATACGACATAACGTCAGTCATACTGACTGTTGAATGCATGCTTCAGCGCGGAAAGCGTTCACATGGTTACCCAATGTGGAAACCATGCCTCAAGCCACCAGCCAGCTGGCTGAAATGACGAGACTGAAGATCAGGTTTGAGACCTGCCCTACGGTAAATTCAGCAGCGTCAGCGCGCTGCCAACAAACACGCCGTTGGGAACATACAAATCGACATCGGCACCGAAGTCGATGATGCCACTGCCGATCGATGAACCCGGAGCGAAAGTAAATGTGTCGCTGCCCGCGCCGAGATACACATACAATCCAAAGCTATTCAGGCCGCCGACGGTCACGTTGTCTTTGCCGATGCCGCCGTTGTACCGGACTTGGCTGGCGACTTTGCTGAAGATTGATGCGGTGTTGTCGCCATTGCCGGCGTTGATGCTTAATAACGTGCCGACCGGCGACATCAACGGACCAATGGTATCGTTCCCGGCCCCGGCATTCAGGGTCCAACTGTTCGTGACCTTGAACCCGTTGTCAATCACTTTGTTGTTGCCTTCGCCGAGGTTCAGCGTGAGATTCGGGATCGTGCCCGATGGCACTGCGGAACTGCCGATACTCACTTCGTCATCGCCGGCGACAGCGTTGACCGTCACGAGGCCTGGAAATGCCGCGCCCGAGTTCACGGCCAGCGTGAACGTGTCCGCGCCGCTGCCTCCACCCACGGTGATGATGCCGGTGACGGCGTATGTGCCAACGACTGTGTAATTGGAGCGCACTTTCACTGCACCGGTCTGGCCGAACACTTCGATGATGTTTCCTTGATTCCCGAACGACGCGGACAGGTTGCCGCCGACAAAACTCAACGACACGAGATTGGTCGGCCCGCCATTGGTCAGTGCGAAGTTGGCTGAGTGGCCGCCGCTCGTTGCCGTGACGTTGTACTTGCCCACCTTATCGTTCGCCGTCGCTGTCACCGCCGCTTTGCCACCCGCGACGTGGCCGTCGA
>JANLTA010000807.1:0-3679 GCA_031362705.1 Gemmataceae bacterium
TATGTCACGCAGTCACGATTCTTTTCGGCGTCCGGCACGGCTCAATCTGAATCGGTTTGAAGAGCGGCTGGCGCCGGCTGCCTTCACGGTCACGAATAACAACGACGCCGGCTCGGGCAGCTTGCGTGCCGCGCTGACCTCGGCCAATGGCAACCCGGATGCGGACAGCATCGCGTTTGACCTGGGCGTCTTCAGTTCGCCGCAGGTGATTACCTTGCTCAGCCCGCTGCCCACCATCACTCGGACCGTATCCATCATCGGGACCAAAGCCGATAATTGCATCATCGATGGCAACGGCACTTATTCGTTGCTGAAGGTGGCGCATCTCACGACCGAGTCTCCGATCGCGGTCTCGATCAACGCCGTGAGCTTTCGTCATGGCAGCGCCATCGGCGTCGGCGGGCTGGATTTCGGCGCGGATAACGTGTCGCTGCAAGGCTGTCGGGTATACGAATCCTACGGCGCATTCGGCGGCATTAAGCTCACCGGCGGTACACTCACGTTGCAAGACTGCGAGATCTCGGGCAACACGTCCACGTATGCCGGCGGCGCGCTGTATATGACCGGCGCGAGCGCGAGCGTGACGGCGCGGCGTTGCACCTTTGCACTCAATTCCGTGAACTACACTGGCAGTGGTGGCGCCATCAATGTCGCCGCCGGCAACCTCAGCCTGGAAAACTGCACGATTTCCAACAACATGACCGGCAAATACGGCGGCGGCCTCTACGTCGTGGGCACCGCCACGGTGACGCACTGCACGATCTACCAAAACTCGGCCACGAGCGGCGGCGGCATGTGTTTCACCGGATCGGTCACGATGACCGACACCATCATGTCCGGCAATACCAGTTCCAGTGCCGGCCCCGACGCATTCGGCGACGTCCTGACGCTCGATCACAGCGCCATCGGCAACAAATCGGGCTTCACGGTCATGGACAAAGGCGGCAACATCTACGGCGCGACGCTGAATCTGGCGCCGTTGTCCAACAACGGCGGGTTGGGACAAAGTCATGCGCTGGCGGCAGGCAGCGCGGCCATCAATGCGGGATCGACCATCGCGGGCTTCACGGCCGATCAACGGTCAGTGACATATTCCGGCACGCCGGACATCGGTGCCTTCGAGTCGGTCGCCCCCGCGGCCGTCGCGGGCGCGATCGGCAACATTTATGTCTCCACCTGGACCATCGACATTCCGGTGACCTATTCCGACGAAATGGGTCTGAATACCTCGACCATCGGGTACGGCGATGTCCGGGTGACCGGGCCGAATGGTTTTAGCGTGTTGGCGGCCTTCAATAATTTCACGCCGGCTGGCAACGGCCTGGGCGGCACCGCCAACTATTACGTCGATCCACCGAGCGGCGGCTGGAGCGGCGACAACAATGGCACCTACACCGCGAGTATCGAGCCGGGGCAAGTGTTGGATCAACACGGCCTCGCGGTGCCTGCGGGATCGCTCGGCACCGTGGTCGTATTGTTTTCGCGCAGTATTGTCGTGACCACGCTGGCCGACTCCGGGCCCGGCAGCCTGCGCCAGGCGGCGATCGATGCGGACACTGCCGCCAATGGTTTGCCCGACACGATCAGCTTCGCCGCGGGGCTGACCGGCACGATCACGCTGACCACGGGCGAGATTGCCACCTACGATTCGCTCTTCATTGTGGGGCCGGGGCCGAGTGTGTTGACCATCAGCGGCGGCAACAGCACGCGCATCTTTAACCGGGCGGCGGCCACCAACCCCACGGTGTTCACCGTCAGCGGCTTGACGTTGGCCAACGGCGCAGCCGGTGGTGCCGGCGCGGCGATTCGCATGGGGGATGAAACACTGGAGCTGACGAACTGCGTGCTCTCCGACAATCACGTGGCGTCAAATTTCGGCGGCGGCGGGGCCGTGGCCTTCACCCAAGGCAAGGGCGGCACCTTGACCATCACCGACTGCACCTTCACCGGCAACAGCGCCGACGCTGGCGGCGCCATCTTCATGAATGCACCGACCGCCAAGACGACGATCACGCGCTCCACCTTCAGCAACAACAGCGCGCTTAGCGGCGGCGGTGCGATCTATGTCACCGGTGGCGGTAGCCTGGTCATCAACGACAGCGCCCTGTTCGGCAATGTCACGACGGGCACTGGCACCATCGGCGGCGGCGTCTACTTCGACGGCGTCGTCAGCAGCCCGGGTTTCTCCATTCGAAACAGCACGTTCTCGGGCAACACGTCCAAAGGTGATGGCGCTGCCGTAGGCATCTATTCGATTGCCGGGTCGTTCTACGTCCAAAACAGCACCATCACGTCCAACACGGCGAATGGCGCGAATGGCGGCGGCGGCATCGCCCGGAGCATGGGCACCGGCACGATTTGGCTCGAAAGCAGCATCGTCAGTAACAACCTTGCCCCGAACAGCGCGAACAAAGACCTTTACACTCTCGGCACCGTGGAAGTGAAGTCCTGTGGCGTCAGCACGAAGTCCGGCGTGACGACCTACCACGACAATGGCGGTAATGTCACCATCGGCGCGGATCTGAAACTGGGGGCGCTGGCCGACAATGGCGGGCCGACCAAGACCCACGCTTTGCTCCTCGGCAGCCCAGCCATCGACTTCGGCTACAACCCGACTGCGCTGAACAACGATCAACGCGGCGGCGCCTTTGTGCGAACATTTGGCAAGAACCCCGACATCGGCGCGTACGAAGCGCAATCGCCGCCGCCCACGGTCGTCTCCGTCGTTGTCAACGATGGTTCTGTTCAGCGATCCATGGTGACCAAGCTGACCGTGACCTTATCGGAACCGGTAGCGATCGTCGGCGGACTAACCGCCGCTTTCAAGCTGGCACGCACCGGCCCCGGTTCCCCGGCCGGAAGCGTGGACATCGCTGCCATTCAGTCGGGCGCTGTGGTGACGATCACGTTCCTGAATACCGGGCCGGTTGGCATCGACGCAGGTGGTTCATTGCTGGTCGGTGTGTACCAACTCACCGTTGTCGCCAGCAAAGTGTCTGGCATCGGCGGCACTCTAGATGGCGACGGCAATGGCACGGCGGGCGACAATTACTTCACGCCGATCACCGGTGCTGGCAGGCTCTTCCGTCTCTTTGGTGACTCCGATGGCGACGGCTCAGTCGCTGCCAACGATTTCATCCAGTTCCGCCTGGCATTGGGCGGCAGCAATCCCATCTTCGACTTCGATGGCGACGGTGCAGTGGCCGCCAGCGACTTCATCCAGTTCCGACTGCGATTCGGCGGGTCGATTTGATTCGGGATTCGGGTGTCGGAGATTGAGAGTTTGTTACTCCCCTCCCTCGCAGGGATGCGCAGGGGAAGTTTTGATCGCCTCGCGCGGTTGACCGTCGCTTCGCGCTGCGGCCCGCGCCACAAGTCAATTCAGTTGTCAAAGAACTTCATCCTGGCGACAAGTCACCAGGCCCGACCCGCGATGCCCGATCCCCGGCAACCGATTCCAGTCACCGATCCGCCATCCCTCGCCCCCGATATCCGCCCGCGCGCACTCCCACGCGCTGGAAAGGCGAATGCCGCGGGCACTTGGGGTAATGGTCACGCTCGCCGCGACCGCGGCGGCCAACCTGGTTGCCACACTCGAGGTGGGCGCGTGTGGCGCTCTTCTTGTTGAGCCGACTAAGTTAAGTCGGCTCATTTGTCGCTGATGGCGAGGGGGTGGGTG
>JANLTA010000840.1:0-1818 GCA_031362705.1 Gemmataceae bacterium
TTGGCGACGAAGCGATCGCGCCCCTACGGAAGATGGGCGTGGCGTTATGCGTATCAATGATCCCATTCGGGTATCCGACGAATACGACATCCGCCGAGAGGTCCACGTCAGGACTGGCGTTTGCAAATATCTCCGTTGAAATCGTGGCGTACTGCAACGATCCATGATTGTCGTTATGGAAACGGGGGTCTTGGGGGAGCCGGTAGACCGCGACATCAATTTCTGGCCGTGGGTGCGCGAACCATCCGCGTGCCTTGTCTCGCGGAGCTTTGAGTTCCGTGCTCCCCTCCAGGTAGCAGTTGTGGGGGAACTGGCCCTTAGGAGTGGCGATTTGGCAAATGGCGGACTCGGCCCCCTCAGCTACGTGGCGGTTGGTCACCAGGAAATATTCGGTGTCCTTACCTGCGACGATTTGCCTTGCGACGAATCCTGAGCCATAGCAGATGTCTTGACCTATCGCGTTCATGCCGGTGAAGCGGAAGGTGTTGACGATCAGCTGTTCGCGCGGGAGCTTGATCTTCATTCTCATCGAGTGAGTGTAGAGGATTTGTATCAGCAAATTCAGGCAAGAGGCTTGGAGGACGAGGCAGCCGGTCTTGTGAACGATGGCTACCGCTCACGCCGCGCGGGCGGGTGGCATGGCCGTAGGTTGATGTTTTTGGGTGCCATGTTTCCCGGCTTTGCGGGAGCATGCGCGCGACTTGCCACGTGACTGAACGATGCTCCTATCATCACAGCAGCATGATCGGAGTTCGGGTAGTTGGTCAGTTTGAAAATGAGAAATGCCATTGTCGCTATGGCGCAGCTTGCAGCTTTTTCTCTAACACAGCGATCCGACGAGTTAGGTTGCCGTTGCTGATGGCGGCAATCGCGGACAATAACATAATCGCGGACCAAACGCCCGTAACAGAGTAATATGGACGCGACGATTCTTGCGACCCAGACTGATACATCGAGGAAACCAGCTCGTGGTTTATAAATGCCAAGATGGCAACAAACCAGAAACCCCCGGTGATTAAGCGGCTCATTGAAGTAACCCATTAACGTCGTCGGCGCTGCGCGGCATGATAAGCGTACGCAAAAGCGGTCAAGAATGCCACGCGACCTGAACTCATTGGCCAAGCGGAAGGGTGGCATGGTCGCAGCATCCTGATTTTGGGAGCCATGCCACGCGCCGACCAAATTGAGTTGACCATATCCAAACCCAATCCGATGCGTTACCATCCAAGTATCACTTCGATCCGGGGACGCCAGTAATGGACGGATTGCCACATTCCACTGAATCCAACTTCAAACTCAACGTGTGGCCGACGACTCGACTGATGGTTGTTGGTGCCGTGGCGGGCGTAGTGTTGTGCCTCGGACTCTTGATTTTTCCCGCCATCGCGATGATGCGAAACAGTGAGATGCGGGTCAGGAGCGAAAACAACATGAAGCAAATTGCATTGGGGGTTCATAGTTACCACGATGCCAACAATGGGCGCTTCCCGAGTATCTGCGATCACGGCAGCGGTGGCACTTGGAAATGTGGTGCGGCATCGCTGTACTATCAGATCTTGCCTTACGTTGAAGGAAGCTGAATGGGGCCGCCGATGACTCCGGTCGGAGTCTATGGCAAGGAACACGGTTACTTTAGTTATCGAATACGAGTGTTAGTCAGCCCGTTTGAAGTAGCGCACGAGGAAACGCTGCCGGTCTTCTCAGCCAACGTAACCGGCCCGGTTGCGACTCCGCCTTTTGAGACGGACTTCACAGGCTGGTACACGACGACCAACTACGTTTACAACGGTATGATGCTGTCGCTTGAAAAAGACGGTC
>JANLTA010000555.1:0-1923 GCA_031362705.1 Gemmataceae bacterium
GTTTTTTGTCAGCGACAGCCGCAAACGTGGGATTTCGAAAGATGTTGCGTTCATCTATAGAGACAGCGGGATACGGCAGCATCGTAGGCAAGTCACTGTGTTTTCCCAGCGGTACTTCGACCAGCAGTCCGCCGGCAAAGTTGATCTTGGCAACCATCTCCACCAGCGCAAATGATCCTTCAGACTGAATCGGGCAGCGTTCCAGTATTTCACGTCGCATCAATCGCAGGCTGCACTCCGGATCCTGCACACGCATGCCAAAGCGAATGCGCCGCCACCAGCGCGTGCGCCATGCGGGAAGGCCATACCACGCCTTTGTGTCGCCCGTGTCGATGCCGAAGATCACTCGATTGATCCAACGACAGATTCGCGTCACACTTCCATGAAGCGCAGTACGTTCTTGGCTTGGACGCACACCGAGAGCCAAATCGGCTTCGTTGATCGCTTCCAGCACTGCCCGCACATCGCCGGGGCGAAACGCAAAGTCCGGCACGATGAGCAGGATCAACGGCAGAGTTGCCAGCTCCATCCCAGCACGTAAAGCCGCGCCGAGGCTTTGCTCGACCACGACGTGAAACTCAATTGGCCGGCCCAGGCGAGCCAACTGTGCTTCCCACGCGTCGCGAAAGCGCGGCAACCCCGCGAAATCGCGCACAGGCACGATGACGCTGATGCCGGCGTCAGGGGGCAACGGTGGTTTCTGGCCGGGATCCATTTGTTTCAATGTTCAGTCGGCTTCGCAACAACACCCAAGTGCGCGGGCGATGTCGGTCAGTTCGGTCTTCAAGTCGTTCGACTTCCTGCAATGTACCGTTGTGCAATTGCTCCGGCCAATGGTCTACCTCATCTGATGGCATCAAGATGTAAACGGGACTTGATTGCGATACCCAAATATCAAGATTCTCCCACTCGCTCACCGTGGCAATCGGCTTGCCCAACCGCCATGCCAACAGATGGTCCTCGACGCGAAAAAAGATGACCTGTTGACCTGGAGAAACGTGTTGCCGTATCAGCGTGGCAGCCGTTCGCTTTTCATGCATCGCGTCTTCGTTCGGGACAACGATGAACTGATACGCCACGTTGGCAGCCAACGTCGTACCGATCACAAGCACATGAAAATACCGCAGTCTTAGGCTCTCGGCCCAACACCCGATGAGGGTTGCCGCTGCCGGGTATGCTGGCAACAGGTAGTCCGCTCGCTTGAACTGCGAAAAGCTCAACAGGCCAACAACGACTGCGAGCCAGGTCACACCTAATCGCATTTCGGTGTCTTCGTGCCAATGTTTGTACGCTGTCCACAGTGCCAGCGGCAACGGTAGAGACCACGGCAACCCATCGATCAACCCTCGCAGCGGGTAAAACCAAATAGGGTGCGTCGCCAAATCGGAAGCCGAGCCGGCCGCACGTTGCAGGTTGTGATGCCAGAAGAACTCGCGCCAAAACGCCCAATCTGTCTCCACACCAACCGCAACGAACCATGGGAATCCCACCACCAACGCTACTCCAGCGGTTCTTGACACATCGTGTAAACGAACGCGCCTCGCCACGATCACAAACATGGCAATGACAACACCAACCGGCCCCTTCAACAGCATGGCCGCCGCCAAACAGAACCCGGCAAGCCACGATCGCGCTTCCATCGCCAAAAGAATGGCCATCGTCACCGCACAAGTCAGCGGTACATCAATTCGTCCCGTCCGCGAAATCGACACGAAGTGATGCGTCGTGGCTAATGTCAATCCGGCGATCCATGCCGCACGTGGTCGACCGCGTTTCAACAGGAACACCATCACCGCCGCGACAGTTAGGCAACCAGCAATGGCAGCCGGTAATCGCACGGCAAGCTCGTCCACTCGGCCACCCCGCAACCAAGCTACACCAGCAACTAGCCAATAATAAAGCGGCGGCTTCTGATACTCCGGC
>JANLTA010000921.1:0-2104 GCA_031362705.1 Gemmataceae bacterium
AAAACGTTTTGCTCGCGCACGCGCCTTGCGATTAGATTGGCGTACTGCGCACCGAAGTCAAGAATGAGAATGAGTTCACGATCGGTATCAACCGGTTGCGTATCCATGCGTTAAATCCAGCCTCGGTTCGCGCGTGAGAAACCCATATCATAGCGACGATTACCGCCAGCAGCATCGAGCCGGAAAGCGAAAGATGGCTTCGACAACACATCCACAAACGCCGCGCACCGGCTGGGCCAGCCTGCTCGACCTGAACGGCTACCAGTGGTTCGTTTTCGTCGTTGCCGCGCTCGGCTGGCTGGCCGACTGCATGGATCAGCAACTATTTGTGCTGGCTCGAGTCTCGGCCGTGGCCGACCTTTTGCAACTGCCAGCCAATCACCCCGATGTCAAGCTCTACGCAACTTATGCTACGTCGGTGTTCCTCATGGGTTGGGCCATTGGTGGCCTCGGCTTCGGTGTGTTGGGTGACCGTTGGGGTCGGGTCAAAACGATGCTGTTGACCATCCTTGTCTATTCCATTTTCACCGGATTGAGCGCGACTTCGACCGGCTATTGGGACTTTTTGACTTATCGTTTTCTCACTGGGCTGGGTGTCGGCGGTGAATTCGCCGTCGGCGTGGCACTCATCGCCGAGGTCATGCCAGGTAACGCAAGACCCTTCACGCTGGGTTTGATGCAAGCATCCACGGCAATCGGCAACATCGCGGCGGGTGGCCTGTTCATCTGGCTCGGCTCGCTGGAGCATGCCAAGGTCCTCGAGCAATTGAATTGGTTTGGCTATGGTCCCATTAGCGCATGGCGGCTGATGTTCTTATGCGGCATGGCCCCGGCTTTGCTTGCCCTGGTCATTCGTCGCCGACTGCGCGAACCCGAAAAATGGCGAGAGGCGGCAACGGGTGCGAAGGCGAAAAGCCTGGGCGACCTCGGGGACATGTTTGCCGACCCGCGCTGGCGACGGCATGCGCTGCTTGGCCTGGCACTCACTTTTTCCGGTGTCGTCGGTCTGTGGGGCATCGCGTTTTTCACACCGGACCTGATGCAGAGCATCTTTCGCAAGACATTTGCCGCCCAGGGCTTCGAAGGGGCCGACCTCACCTGGCAAGTGAAACTGTGGACCGGCATCGGCGCCATGATGATTCAAGTGGGCGCGTTCGTCGGCATGTTCGCATTTAGTTGGTTGACACATTACACCGGCCGCCGTCCGGCGTTCGCACTGGCTTTCCTCATCGCCGCCGGATCGACCGCTTTCGTATTCCTCAACATGAAAACGCAGTCTGATGTGTTTTGGATGCTGCCAGTGATGGGCTTCGGTCAGCTCGCCGTCTTCGGCGGCTACGCAATCTACCTTCCGGAGTTGTTCCCCACGCATTTGCGCAGCACCGGCACCAGCTTCTGTTACAACGTCGGCCGCTTCGTTGCCGCCATCGGTCCCTTCGCACTTGGCAAACTCACCAACAACGTCTTCAACGCCGAGGCCGGATACAGCGAAGGCATGCGTCAGGCTGGCACCACGATGTGCCTGGTGTTCCTCATAGGGTTGTTGGCACTGCCGTTCCTGCCAGAAACCAAAGGCCAACCGCTGCCGGAATAGCAATGAGTTGTTATCATTCACTTCACGCGCCCGTAGCTCAACTGGATAGAGCATCGGACTTCGGCTCCGAAGGTTACAGGTTCGACTCCTGTCGGGCGTACTAGAAAAATAGGGTTATTTGATGACCCCTTGATAATTGCCTGAGTCCGGTACAGAATTGCGGTACAGAATAAATGCACCCCTGCCCAGTTGACGCTGAGCAGGGGTCAGCAACCTGAAGGCTGCCGTTGGTGCATCCAACATGGCTCAAGCCGGAGGGTAATCTGTGGCACGCAACGCACATCCGTGGTATCGCCGCGAACGAAACGGCTGGTACGTCACTATTTTTAATGGCAGAATAATGTTGACAAAGTGAAGTCACTTTCATTTCCATAAATGGAAACAACGGCAAATTGCTCAATATATCGTGCAATTCGGCAGGGCTGTCAACATTGAAAATACTGACATTGGCGAATTTGCCAACCACACGCCAGATGTCCACCCACTTGCCTTTACGTTGCAAATCTTGCG
>JANLTA010000942.1:0-11745 GCA_031362705.1 Gemmataceae bacterium
TGAGGCACTCGTCGAGCCGGTCGGCGAGGCTTTTTTCGCCGAGGCCCATGGCAATGATGAGTTCGCAACCGCTGTTCTGAAACTCTGTGGTGTCGTTGACGTTGTCGCCGAGGATATTGTCGTTGGCGTCTTTGAGCCAAAAGCTCGAAAGCGGCGAAAGGTGCGGATGGCGGACGTTTTTCAGCAGCTTGATGGAGCGATATTCGCGCAGACCCTGATTGTTCCCCATTGAGAGGAATTTCAGCGCGCACTCAATGCCACCCGGGCCTTCGGCCTTCCAAACGGCACCGAAGCCTCCCTGGCCGAGTTTGCGAACCAAACGATACTGAGGGACGGGTTCATCACCCACCCGGTAGACGCGCATGACGCTCCCCAGGCGTCGGCGCAGGGTATCCCGCCGACATACTTCAACTTAGCTGCCAGAACCGCAATGTGCAACATGCCCGACCAGTTCCGGACCTGACAACCTTAATGATTATGATGAATGGCAAGCGGCCGAGGATTAGCGCGGCGATTTGCGCTACATTCGCCATCCAAAACACTTAGTCGCGCCTACGTGTCAATCTTCGCCATCTGCCTGATCCAAGCCCACTCCCATGACCAGAATCGCCACGAGAATATGCTTGGCGACGGCAATGGCGAGGATCCCCGGAATGGGTCCGTAAGTGCAGAACCACGCCGTAGCGCCAATCGTCGCGGTCGTCCAGGAGAGTTGTTTGAGTCGAAGTCGGAGGCGATCCCGGCCATCATCGTGAATGGCTAGCATTGGCGGACACGGCGGTGGTCCGATGGCGTTCATGCGTCTCCACTACGATCCTAATCGCAACTGTCTGTTGCCGCAAGTTCATGGTGCCATTTTGTCGGGTGCCGGCTCGATCCGTTCATGATCGACGAGCTGGCCATTCTTAATTTGCAATACGTAAACGGGCCCACGAGCAATCTGGTCCGGTCCCATTGAGAATGACCCACTCAATCGTTCGCCGGTCTTCATGGCACGCAACTTCGGAACGAGCTTATCGGCATTCAAACTCTTGGCTTCACGGATCGCAGTACAGAGCACTTGTATTGCATTCCAATAACGCCGAGCTTCCATCGTCGGTTGCTCCGCAAAACGACTCTGGTATGCCGTCGCGAACGCCTTGTCCGCGTCCGTCGCTGGTTTTGCCGGCATGGATCCGAGAACGAAACAGTCATTCGCCGCTGGTTCGCCAGCCAATTGATGCCAATCCGCTTCATCGCCGGCATAGATCATCATGCGTGGTTTGGCGATGGCCTTCGCGACGACAGTCAGGTCTGATGCCGTACCAAAGTACAGCACGATATCCAGAGCCTTGCGCTGCAAGGCTGGATAGAGTTCGTTGCGATCCTTGAATGCCAGCACGTCGATGGCGGGGATAGTCGCTCGCAAAGTCTCGGCAAGCCGATCAGCTGCCGCCGTCATTTCAGTATCGCGGCGATCAACCATGATCAGTGTCTTCGATTCCTTCGGCTGCTTCCCAAGCATCGCAGCGATGGTCTCCACACGTTGATCCAGCGAAACACCGAGACCGAACAGGTTGGTCGAACTGCCCGCGCCACCCGCCGGGCCGATCATAGTCACGTTGTATTCACGGGCAATCGGCTTGAGTCGCGCCATCTGTTCGCGGGTGTCGCCGCCGATGATCGTCGAGACCTTGTTGATGGTCGCCAGCCGCACTGCCTGGTTTTCACACGTCGTCAACTCACTTTTCGTGTCGGCATGGAGGACGGCGATGCGATAACCGGCAACAAGTTGATCCTTGTCGGCATTGATTGTCTCCACCGCAAGCTGCACGCCTCGCACTGCTGCCAAGCCACGTTCCCGATCTGCACCACCTAACGGAGCCAAGTGGCCAATCAGCACGGTGGATGGGCGGCGTTCGCAGCCGACCGCGCTCATCAGCAGAAAAAGTGCTACTAGAAAGGATCGCGGGGTTGGTGAATGCATCGTCATTCGTGACACTGTATAGGAACGCCGGCGCTGATTCTACGAGTGCCGGCCTCTCACTCGCGCGAAGGCGGCACAGCAGTGGCGACGACCACCGAGATCAGTCGCGACCGGTTTCTATCACTACTGGACGAAAGCGGGCTGATCGACCCGGCCGAGCTGTCGGCCGCGCTGGCCGGCCCGCAGGATTTGTCGCGCTCCAAGGTCCTGGCACGCCATTTGGTCAATCGTGGCTTGTTGACGCGGTTCCAGGCACAGCACCTGCTAGCTGGCCATTCCGGTGGTTTTTACCTCGGGCAATATCGCATCCTTGATCTCATCGGCCGCGGCGGCATGGGCAAGGTCTACAAGGCCGAACACACGACCATGAAGCGCGAAGTCGCGCTTAAGGTGTTGGCCGCCGATGTGACACGCACATTACGGGCGCGAGAGTTATTTCGCCGCGAAGTGCGGGCCGCCGCCCGACTGACGCATCCCAACATTGCCACGGCTTACGATGCCAACGAAGTGAATGGCCGGGCGTTCCTTGTGCTGGAGTACATTGCCGGGCCGAGCCTGTCAGCTCTTGTGCGCGACGGTGGCGCGATGCCGGTCGGGCAGGCCTGTGAATTTGTGCGACAAGCTGCATTCGGCCTCCAGTATGCACACGAACTGGGCATGGTGCATCGCGATGTGAAGCCATCGAATCTGCTGGTGCAACCGGCCATGGGTCGGGACACGCCGGCCGGCGGCACCCTCAAGATCGTGGACTTCGGCCTCGCGCTATTATCAGCAGCTGACGATGATGTGTCACTCAGCCCGGACCATCATGCCGTGCTGGGCACGCCGGACTTTTTGTCACCGGAACAGGCCAAAGACATCCGCGGCGTCGATATCCGCTCGGACTTGTACAGCCTCGGCTGCACCATGTACTTTCTTCTCACGGGCAAAGTGCCATACCCCGGCGGCACACCAATGGAAAAGCTGGCCCGGCACGCCTCGGAGGAGGCCGTACCCATCGACATCATGCGGCCGCTTATCCAACCCGGCGTCGCTGCCATAGTTCACAAGTTGATGGCCAAGAACGCGGACGATCGCTACCAGACACCGCGAGAACTGGCTGAAGCGCTGAAGCCATTCGCGGAAGTGCAACCACTCATGTGGTCGAAGAAAGTTAGCACCGCGACCGCTCAAACACATGAGGAAGAATGGCCCGCCGACGATTCGACGCACCCGATTGCCGGGCCGAACATTAGCGGCACTATTTCCATCGCGGAGTTCGCATCCATACTGAAATCGGTCGACAAAGCGGTGTTCCAGCCCGACTATCTGGACCCGCCGCGAAAATTCTCGACACGGTTCTGGATCGCCGTTACATTGGGTTTCGCGCTCGGAACAACACTGATCGCCGCGGCGGTGTTCTTTCGACATTAATGCTGCATCAACTTGCCGATGATCGCCGACAACTTCACGCCGGGTTGCGGCCAGGTGCGGCTATCGTCGGAGGCGGCGCTGTTATCGCCCAACACGAAAAACTCGTCGTTGGCAAGGCGGCAGGAACTGTGGACGCCATGCCGGCCATGAGATTCGTAAAAGGCCTGATGCGGCATTGCGATCGCTTCGCCATTGATGTGGATGCGTCCATCCTTGATCTCCACAGTCTCGCCGGGCATGCCGACGATGCGTTTCACATACGGCGTCGTGCGATACTCCGGCCCGTGGAAGACGATGATCTCCCAGCGCTGCGGCAAGCGCCATTCGTAGATTTGTTTATCAACGACTAAGATGTCGCCGGCCTGAAGCACCGGCATCATGCTGGTCGCCGCGACGATGAATAGCTCGCAGAACACCACCCGAAACACAAGCAACAACGCAATTGCCAACGCGATTCGCCGGCACCAGCTTCGCAATGGCAACGCCATGAAGTGATTCAATGTGTAAGTGTCAATTGTGTTGTCTTCTTTGTGTGATCTTTGTGCCCTCTGTGTCTTTGTGGTTGGTTCTTAAGATCAACCACAAAGACACGAAGAACACAAAGGAAGCACGAAGAAGACGGAATACTTCAATCCGATTCCAGCACGGCTAGGAACGCCTCTTGCGGAATCTCTACTTGTCCGATCTGCTTCATCCGCTTCTTGCCCTCGGCTTGCCGGGAAAGCAGTTTGCGTTTGCGGGTGACGTCGCCGCCGTAACACTTGGCCGTGACGTTTTTGCGCATGGCCGAGATGGTTTCACGGGCAATCACCCGGCTGCCAATTGCGGCTTGCAGGGCAATCTCGAACAAGTGTTTGCTGATCTGCGTGCGTAACTTCTTGATGAGGTTGCGACCGCGCCGGTCGGCGTTTTGCCGGTGAACGATCACGGAAAGGGCATCGACGCGATTGTTGTGTACCAGCACGTCGAGCCGCACCAGGTCAGCGGCGCGGTACTCCGTCACCTCGTAATCCATCGTGCCGTAGCCGCGGGTCACGCTCTTGAGCTTGTCGTAAAGATCGTAAATGACTTCCGCGAGCGGCATCTCGAAGACCAGCATCACCCGCTTCGGGCCGAGGTATTCCATGCGTTGAAACACGCCGCGGCGGTCCGTGCACAGCGTCATCAAATCGCCGACGTTCTCGGCCGGCACGATGAAGCTGTTCTTGGCGAACGGCTCGCGGAACTCCTCGATCTGCCCGGCATCCGGCACATCCTGCGGGCAATTCACCACGATGACCGAGGTGTCCCGCTTCACGATTTCATAAGTCACGTTCGGTGCGGTCTGCACCAGGTCAATTTCCGTGTCGCGCTCCAGCCGTTGCTGAATGATCTCGCGGTGCAACATGCCGAGGAAGCCGCAGCGAAAACCGAAGCCAAGCCCGTCGCTGACTTCCGGGGCATACGTAAAGCTGGCATCATTGAGTCGCAGCTTGGCGAGTGCTTCGCGCAGGGTCTCGAAGTCGTTGTTGTTGATCGGGTACAGGCCCGAATACACCATCGGCTTGGGTTCTTTGTAACCCGCCAAAGCTTCAGTCGCCGGGTTAAACGCATCCGTGACGGTGTCTCCGATGTGGACATCTGTGATGTCTTTGATCTGGGCCATGAAGTAGCCGACCTGGCCGTTGTGCAGTTCTTCGCACGTGGTCATGCCGGGCCGAAACACGCCGATTTCGACAATGTCGTATGTCCGATTGTTGCGCATCATGAAGACGCGCTGGCCCTTGCGAAGGACGCCACCCTTCACACGGACGTAAACCACGACACCCTTGTAAGTGTCAAAGTGCGAATTGTAAACTAGCGCCCGCAGCGGCTCCTCATCCGTGCCCGGCGGCGGCGGGATGCGTTCGATAATTGCATTCAACAAGTCGGTGACGCCAATACCTGTCTTGCCGCTGACGCGCATCACTTCTTCAGGCACCGCCCCGACCGATTGCTCCATCTCGCGGATCACTTCATCGGGCCGGGCCAATGGCAAGTCGCATTTGTTGAGAACGGGAATGATCGTGAGGTTGGCTTCGAGTGCCAGGAAAGCGTTGGCCACCGTCTGCGCCTGCACGCCCTGAAAAGCGTCCACCAGCAAAATGGCACCCTCGCAGGCGGCCAGGCTGCGGGACACCTCGTATCCGAAGTCCACGTGGCCCGGCGTATCAATGAGATTTAACTCATACTTCTCGCCGTTCATCTCGTGATAAATCGTCACCGGATGCATGCGGATCGTGATTCCACGCTCACGTTCCAGGTCCATCGCATCAAGCGTCTGCGCGCGGTAGTCGCGCTGGGAAATCGTGTTGGTTTGCAGCAAAAATTGATCCGCAAGCGTGCTTTTGCCGTGATCGATGTGGGCAATAATGCAGAAGTTGCGGATGCGTTTCGGCGCGGACATCAGGGGCGGGCCGTCGCCCGTCTCATCAGGATGGTGTAACCCGGAAGTAACTCGGGCATCTATCATTCTACGTTCATTGGCCGACACCGAATAGATCGGCATACAATGCCGTCTGAGGTGGTAGCGGTCCCGCCACGGGTGTACCGTGGATTGCGCTCGCTCGTCTGACACTTTTCAAAGGAGTTTCCCGCATGTTTCGATTTGCTGCCGCTACCGTTGCGGCATTGGCTTTAGTGGCCTCGGTCGAGGCGGCCCGGCTCAAGATTGGCGATAAGGCCCCGAAGTTTTCCGGTTTGGAAAGCGCCGACGGCAAGAGCTGTTCGCTTGATGACATGAAGAGCAAAGATGTCGTTGTCGTTTGCATAACCTGTAACCACTGCCCGGTTGCCATCGCCGTCGAAGATCGCCTGGTCGAGTTCAACAAGAAATTCTGCGGCAAGGACAGCAAGGTTGGTTTTGTCGCCATTAATGTCAACAACGGTGACGCTGATAAGCTCGACAAGATGAAGGAACGGGCCAAGACCAAAGGCTTCAATTTCACTTACGCATACGATCCGTCGCAGAAGATCGGCACCGATCTCGGGGCCACAAGGACCCCGGAGTTCTTCGTGTTCGATAAAGAACGTCGGCTCGTATACACGGGTGCCATCGACGATGACACCGCCAAAGGTGAAAAGATCACCAAGAAGTACTTGGAAGACGCTGTAACGGCTGCGCTGAAAGGCGAGACGCCGAAGGTGCAGGAAACCAAGCTGGTCGGCTGCGGGATCCAGTACGACAAGAAAAAGGAAAAGGAATGATTTCGAGCGGCTGGTCGCGATGTGCGGCCAGCCGCTTCGTTTTGCGGAGTTTGGCGATGCGTAGTTCGATGGCGCTGGTATTCGTAGCCGCGATGTTTGCAGCCTGTTCGACGGCCGAGCGGCCCGTCACCATGACGCCGGTGAAATGGCCCGACTTAGAAAAAGCTATCGCCGCCCACAAGGGCAAGATCGTCGTTTTGGATTTATGGGCCGAGTTCTGAGTGCCCTGCAAAAAGGAGTTCCCGCATCTGGTCGAGATGCAAAAAAAGTACAAGAGTCAGGGCGTCGTGTGCATGTCCGTCACGGCCGATCACGCGGACGACGGTCCCAAAGCGCTGAAATTCCTGCAGCGCATGAACGCTCATTTTGAAAACTATCATTGGATCGACAGCGCCGACGAAATGGAAGCCCGCCTCGGCTCCACGGCATTGCCGACCGTCTTAGTATTCGGCCGCGACGGCCAACGCGCCAAGCTCTTCACGCCGGACGAGCCATTTTCGTATGACGATGTTGAAGCGCTAGTCAAGACATTGATCAAATAGACAGCAATGCGGGCCAGTCACTCAACTGGCAACAATTCCAATTCCAAACCTTTGAATTGCTGGAACCCTTTGTCGGTCGTGACAAGTTGGTGACCGCCAGCAAGAGCAAACGCTGCAAGATAGCAGTCCATCCAAATCTTTGGCGACGCCTTGGTTGACTCGGAAAGTCTTTTCCAATGACGGTCGATGTCGGAAGGTTCATAGGCCCAGCCAACGCGTTTGTCGGCACGGAAGCCTTCGTAGGTCCGCCACGCGGCACTATTACTCAAAGGTGGGTTTCCAAACCGTGCAAACACGGCTGCCGTCGTCAACAACCGCAAAAACGACTGCTGCGTTGCCCGACAGAATACAACTTCGCGTCGGGCTCGCGAAGCAAACCAATCACCGATCACGTCATGAAACTCATGATTCAAAACAGCCAACGTCAGCCAGATATTGCTATCTGCAAGCCGCATAGTGCCATTCCGTCTCTTGTTGCAACAAGATTTCCGCGACGCGATCGGGAGTCAGTTCATCATCAGGCTCAGCGGCATGTTTGCAGACAATCACCGGCAAGCCGGTTTTCTTGTCCTTGGAAATCACTGGTTCGGCTTCGTCTAAATCGTTGACCGTAGCCAGTCCTTTGCGTAACAAATCGGCCACAGCGTCCTTGAGCTTTCTTCGCTCCTTCAACGCACGGAGCTTTACCTGCCGCACCAAAGCATCTGGCAAGTCCAGTGTTGTCTTCATGTACCCATTTTGCTGGTTAGCCAGCTTGCTGTCAAGGAATATTCATGCATTAGCTTTCTCAGTCTCGTTTATCGCAGATGCTCATCCAGCCAGCCGACCCAGCGGCGGTTAAGGTCCTTTTGCCGCACCGGGTCGCCGGGGAAATGGCCGGGCACGGGGTACGCGACGAATTTCACCGGTACGCCGTTGTCTTTCAGCGCGTGATAAAGCTGGTACGACTGCGTCACCGGCACGCGGGCGTCGCCGGTGGTGGACATGATCAGCGTCGGCGTGCGGATGTTGCGGGCATAGGCCATCGGCGACTGATCACGGTAGGTCTTGGCGAAGTCGCCAGTCCAGGGCGAGCCGCCGAAGTTGTATCGGGCTTGGACGTTCCAGTCGGAGAGGTTGTAAGAGTCGAGCCAGTCGGTGAGCGCCGCGCCGGCCATCGCCGCCTTCCATCCTTGATAATGACCAATCAACCATGAGGTCATGTAGCCGCCGTACGACCAACCGCTGACCGCGATTCGGCTCTCGTCGATGAAGCCCCGTTTCTTCAACACCTCCACACCGGCCATCACATCTTCGCCGGGGCCTTTGCCCCAGTCGCCGACGATCGCTTTCTGATACGCATGGCCACGGTTGTCGCTGCCGCGATAGTTCGGGCTGAAAATCACGTAGCCGTGAGAAGCAAAAAGGTGAGCCATGGCTGAAAAGCTGGTGGTCGAGGCCGCTTGCGGTCCGCCGTGGATCAGAAGTACAAGAGGATACTTGTTCTTTTCCGTAAAACCCGGCGGATAATACACGACGCCGTCGGCCGTGAAGCCGCCCGATACTGGCCACTCGATGGATTCGATCCGACCTAAGTCGCGCGAGGCAACTTCTCGGTTGAAGTCCGTCAACTTGCGCGGCGTGGCACTTGGCGACTCCATGAAATACAGTTCCGTGGGCCGCTGGGCTTCACTGCCGGTGAACGCGATAGCTCCGGTGCGGCCAACGTGGGCATCAATGCGAAAACCCCACGATGGATTGACTTGCCCCAGGTCCAGACGCTTGGCCGGGCCTTCCACCGGCTGCATCCATAGCGAAACCCGCGTGCCGTCGTTGCCGCCGACGAGCAGCGACTTGTTATCGGGTGCCCACAGCGAACAATAAAGGCAGCGATCGATGTCGCGTGTGAGGCAGCGACCCTGGCCGCCGGCGATCGGCGTGGTCCAGATCTCGTTGACATGATTGGGGTTGTCGTCACGCGGATACCAATACGCCACTTGTGTGCCGTCCGGCGAGATCGATGGAAAGCTCTCCAGTGTTTGGCGACCAGTTAGCCCGCGCAGAGTGCCGGTGGCCACGTCGACGATTTGAACAGTGGTCAGATCGTTATCCCCGTCGCATGGTTTATCCTGTCGCACGAACGCAATCGTTTGTCCATCGGGCGACCATGCCAACGGCGAACTGGGTGGCCCCGGCGGCGCGACGCTCATCAATGTCCAGGTGCCGCTGGTCAGCCGTTTCGCCGCCCTGCCGTCGGCCGGTGCGAGCCAGATATGTGTCGGCTGCGGCGCCGACGTGGCGAGAAAATCATTGTTCCCGACTTCAAACGCATCCAGCCCCTTTTCCATCTCCTTCTTGTTGGCCGGCTCATCGCTTGTGGCAAAGGCCATCGTCGTGCCATCCGGCTTCCACGAATAGTGCTGCACGCCATCAGCCGCGTCGGTGACTCGCCGGGCCTCGCCGCCATTCATGGGCATCACGAAGAGCTGAAACTTCGAACCTTTGTCGGCACTGGCTTTGGCCAGAAATGCAAGTCGATCGCCGCTCGGTGACCACCGCGGCTGGCCCACGCTCGCCCGATCAAACGTCAATACGCGGTGCTTTCCCGAAGCCACATCCACCAGCACCAGCTCCGACTCCGAGCGGTTCTTCTCATAGTTCGGCCGACTGACCACAATCACGACCGACCGCCCGTCCGGACTGACCTGCGGATCCTTGACGCCAACCAACTTGCCAAAATCATCCAACTCAAACCGCCGCTTTTCGGCCTTCTTCTCCGGCGAATCATCACGCCTCGCCACAGCGCCGCCATCAATAAATAGGAGGCCAACCAACAATGTCCAAAAGATAGCGTGATGTCGCAGAGTCATCGAAAGTCCTCCGGAGGGAACAAGGCGGGAATGTCGCCGCGTGTTGATGAAATAGTATGAAATAGAAAGAGCATAGCGTCTACAGGCCTGAATGGACGACTTCCTATAGTCGAGAGCAAAAGTGTAGCGGCACCCACAGTCTTGGAAAGGCATGTCAGCGACTGTGCCGTGCAGGTCTCTATCATGCCATTACTACACCATTGTCACCTCACCCCGGCGCTGGATCATCAACTCACGCAAGGAGATTTCCATGTCGACCAATGGCGTAGCGAATGTGTTCCCGGGTCTGGCCAGTTTGCGGCGCAACTGGTGCTGGTTCGTTTCACTGGGGGTCATTCAGATCATTCTGGGGTGCGTTGGCCTCGGCGCCGCGCTGACGATGACGGTGTTTTCCGTCCTCTTCCTGGGGACGCTGTTGCTCATCGCCGGTGGATTGACTTGCGTTCATGCCTTCATGCAAAAACAATGGGGCGGTTTCTTTTGCGACTTGATGACGGGTGTTCTTTATCTGGTTGCCGGCGGCTTCGTGATTGAGAATCCGCTCCGCGCCGCCGAGACGTTGACGCTCATGATCGCGTTTTTCCTGATCATGGGCGGCCTTTTCCGCATCGTGGCATCGTTGGCCGGGCAGTTTCCTCAATGGGGTTGGGTCTTCGTCAACGGCGTTGTCACGTTGGCGCTCGGCATCATGATCTGGCGGCAATGGCCGGTCTCCGGCCTTTGGGTCATCGGCACCTTCGTCGGCATCGAAATGATCTTCTACGGCTGGTCGCTGGTAATGCTCGGCCTAACCGCGCGACGACTGCCTGCCTAGTTCTTGCGGGCAAGCGATAATGGGGCGATAATGGGTCATTCAACATTGAATAGCACTTAGAATTGTGGCCATTACGTTAGTTGGTAACCCATTGCGCCCAGCCACATCCTCGTCGTCGATCATTGCGTTTTCAATGTCAGTAGCCCGTTGTGGAGTCGGTAGTTCGATACGATGTCCGTGGCCACCGTGAAACGCCCGGAGACTTCGCAAACGAATATTTGACTTTTTTTGTCTCGTAGTATACACTTGTACTAAATCGGCATGACACGCCGATGCACTGCGATGTTCTTGTCTGCCTTGGTACCAGGTTGGCGGGCACATCAATCGCGCGAATGCATGGGCCGATGTGCCGCGCGATTCATTTCTGGTTCCCCTCCCTTTTAGGGAGGAGTTAGGGGAGGGTGATGCGCAAACCCTCCCTTGGCCCCTCCCTACAAGGGAGGGGAAACAGATAAGATCGGCCTTGGAACGGGTTGAAAGGCGATGCGACGGGATGTGTCGATCCGGCGAAAATGTCGCGGAACGATATGAACTCACGCCGTACTTCTCTCGCCACGCGACCAATCGGGCTGACGCTTCGGCGCTAGCTCGGTGTAGTCGAGCAAGCGACTCAACGCTGGCTCGATGTTATCGCCACTTGCTCGCGAACCGGGCATTTGGTGTTGAGTTCTCATCGGGTTGTGTCATCTTATTCCCCTCCCTCGAATGGGAGGGGTTAGGGGAGGGTTTTAGAACTCCCCTCTCCAGCCTCCTTAACTGGGAGGCAGATGACCACCACGACCTGATGCCTAGGCCTCCCCTCGGGGGAGTATCCTCACGATCCCCGCAAAGGAGGATTGTGCTCGTCATCCCGCCCGGGGGGATGGCCGCGAGTTGATCACATCAACTTGTGTAGTTCCCGTCCGCATTGCCTTTCCTGTGTGCGCCTCTGCGCGC
>JANLTA010000945.1:0-3140 GCA_031362705.1 Gemmataceae bacterium
GCAACAAAGAGCAGCGCATGATGACGATGCGCTCGGAAATCGAGGACAAAAAAGTCGCAATGGCGAAAGCCATCGACCGTAAGAAAGACTTGGAGACCTATCGCCTGATTAGTTTGCCGCGCGATGTGGACCTGGCACGACTCAAGTACGAAGACCAACTCAGTGGAATGATTCGCGAAGCCGGTTTCGACCCGGCCACGATCACGATTCAGCCCAAGCCGCCGGATAGCAAGAGCGGACCGGTGGTTGTTAAGGGGCAAGCGCCGGTGTATACACGACTCGAGTACATCGTCGTCCTTAAGGGCGAACTGTTGAGTTTGATCGATTTCATGGAGAAGTTCTACAAGATCCGCCTGCTGCACAAAATTCGCAACTTGAAAATGACCCGGCCCTCCAACGCGGCCACCACCCGCACCACCGACCTCGACATTACCATGACCATCGAGGCATTGGTTCTGGAAAAGGCGGATCCGCGTAAGGTGTTGATGCCCGAGAAGCCACCCACATTGCCTTCGCGACTGGCGACGCCAGAGCGGACGTATGCGTCAATCGCCGGGCGCAACTTGTTCTTCGGTCCGCCGGCCGCTGTCGTCGAAACACCGCGCAAGCCCAGCCCGCAGTTCGCCGAGTTTATCCGCTTCGATGGCTACTCCAATGGCGTCGCCACGCTGCGGGATGAGTACAACAATCAGGAGTACTCCATTCGCCCGCGGGCCGATGGCGATGGCTATCGCGTTGAAGTGACGTATCTCGTCAGCGGCCGCAAGCGGTCGCTCCGATCCGGCAAGACGCTGGATATTATGGATGAATACGGCGAATTGCAGCGGCGCTGGCTCGTGCTGCGTTTCTCGGAACGCGACATTTACATGCAGGATGACGAAGGTTACTTCGTTCTGCACGTCGGCCAGAGGCTTTCCGAGTTGCAAAAGGTCACGACTGAAGAAGCTGCGAAGTTAGGGCTAATTCCGGTAAAGACGGAAGCCGTGAGCGAGAAAGAAGACAAAGTAAAGTAGGCGATCCGCGTCGGCTCCTGGCCGGCCGCACTTAAATGAAAAGCAGGCCCCACCGCCACTTCTAATGATCCGAGTGGAGGCTTTTGACGAAAATAAGGATTGACCGGGAAGTATCGCGTTCGGCGGCTGCGCCTGGGGGGAACTGGCGCGCGGCCACCGTTCGGAGAAGCCAACATGTCTGCCATTCAACGAAGTCGCTTGCGTCGCTGGCTCGGTTCGGCGGCACTGCTAGCCGCCGGACTGCCGCTATCCGCGCAGCCGCCTGTGCCGGCACCGCTGCCCATGAACCCGATGCCGATCACAAGCCCGCAGCCGGCGGCCACCAATAAGGACGCACCGGCTCCCACGGTGATCACGCCGTCCACGCCGGTGGACCCCAGCAAGTTGGCCGACAAGATGGTCAACTTTGAAATGCGTGACAAGCCATGGAAGAACGTTCTCGAATGGTTGTGCAATGAAACCGGCATGCCGATCATCGCCAACGCGATTCCAACTGGCAGCTTCACATTTTATGGCAACCCGAAACAGACTTACCGCATTCCCCAGGTCGTCGATTTCCTCAACGATGCACTGACGGAGAAGAAGTACGTCATCATTCGCCGGCAGGCGGTCATTTCGGTGGTGCCCGCCGACCAGCAGATCGACCCGGCCTATGTGCCGCGCATCACCGTCGATCAATTGAAGAACTACGGTTCAACGGAAATCGTGCAGGTGATCGTCCAGCTCAAGACGACCAACGCCGACGACCTCGCGCCCGAAGTGTCTAAAATGATGGGCCCGTTCAAGGAAGTGACGCCGCTCATCAAATCGAATCAATTGTTGTTGCAAGACTCTGCCGTGACGTTGCAGCGCGTGATCGAAACGATCAAGCAGATGGAGGAGAACGAGAACGGTCAGTCGGAAAGCTATTCCCACAAGTGCGAATACATTAAGGCCCGCGAAGCCGAGCGCATTCTCAAGGAACTGCTCGGCGATCCGGCAGCGATCTTGCGGATGATGCAAGCCGGTCAGCCACCACAAGGTCAGCCCGGCAATCCGAATCAGCCGAGACCCGCACCAAACGTCGCTCTTCCCAAGTTCCGCCCACATTACATTTCCGTTGACGACCGGCTCGGTGTCGTCCTAGTCTCTGGCTCCGCCGACAAGATCGCTCAGGCGAAGTCGATCATGCGCAATGTGGATGTGCCACAGTATCCCGGACAACGTGCTTCGGTCCCATCCGCGCCGATCCTTAAGAACTACTCGACCGCGGTAGGAGCGGCCGAGTCTCTCGCTAAGACGCTGAAAGAAATCTACAAGACCAACACGGCCATCCGTATCGAGAGCGTTGGCGGCAACGCGATCATGGTGCTGGCCGGGGCCGAGGATCAGATCGACATCGCTCGCCTGGTAGCTGGTGGCGATATTCAATCCAGCGAAACGGCCATCATCCCGATCACGGCGCTGGATGTCGAAAAGACGGCGACCACGCTGAAGGGTATGTTCCAGGATGTAAAAACTGGTAGCGGTCCCTACATTGAGGCCGATTCTGGGCGCGGGGCCATTATCATCAAGGGCACACCAGCCCAAGTTAATGACGTGAGAGCGTTTGTTAAGTTGTCTGAAGGCGATGCCGGCACCAGCCCAAACATGCGGATCATCTCGCTGGACCGCGGCAATGCGGCTGCATTGGCCGCAGAAATCGAGCGTTTGATGAACCAGACACGGCGCAATCCCGTGCGCATCGTCAACCCGAATGCCGAGCCGACACCACCGCCGACACCCAAATCGTTGCCGCAAAGTGGCAATGGCGGCGGCCAGGATACATCAGCGCAACTCGTTGATCCCAAGACCCAACCGGGCACCGGCGAACCGGTGACGATTTCCATCATTGGTAATCGCATCGTCATCACCAGCAAAGATCCGGCTGCCGTGCAGATGGCTTCGGAACTTGCACGCATGATCATCAGCGCCCCGGCCGGCGAGGGCGAGTTTGAAATCATCAAACTGAAAAACGCCAACGCTACCGATGCCGCTCGAATCATCGATGAAATGTACAACGGCCCGCGTACCGCACAAGGCGGACAGCAGCAGCAAATGTTCCCGTTCGGCAACCCCTTCGGCGGCGGTCGCTTCGGCGGAAACCAG
>JANLTA010001003.1:0-3258 GCA_031362705.1 Gemmataceae bacterium
CCAATGCCGGCTGTTTCCGGGGCGTAGCTCAGCCTGGTAGAGCGCCTGGTTTGGGACCAGGAAGTCGCAGGTTCGAATCCTGTCGCCCCGACTATCAACATCTGTTCGGCGTCCAAAGGTCTGCTAACTCATCGGTCCACATTAGTCTTAATCACGATATTTCTCGTTCATCCGGAGTGTGGTGCCGGATGGAATCAAAGGCTACGCTTTTTCCGATTGCGTAAAGTGATCGCATTGTCTCGACACAAGTGAGCTCCCATTACCGTGACCGCGTTTGTTGTTGGCCGGGATGAACATGAGAAGACACTGGCAGCCGTCGTGCGCAGTCGGTTGCAATTGAGTTGGGCGAAGGCCAAGGAACTTGTTGCCTCGCGGCGAGTGAAAGTGGCGGGTCAGACTTGTGCGGATCCGGCGAAGCGCGTGAAGACCGGACAGCGGATTGAGGTTGTCGAAGCGAAACACAGTACCGCGCCAGCGAATACCCGTCCGTCGCATCGGGCGGGCCTTCCGGGGCAGCGGACAAATCTCACCAGCAATATCATCATCCGCTATTTCGATGAGCACGTTCTTATTGTCGACAAGCCGCCGGGGTTGACGACCATGCGGCATTTGGACGAAGCGGCCGAGTTTGGCAAGCGCGGAAAGAAGTTCCTGCCGAAAACGCTTGCCGACTTTCTACCAGCATTGGTTGGCGACGGGCTGCCGATCATCCCCGTACATCGCATCGACAAAGACACCAGCGGCTTGGTGGTCTTCGCACGTTCCGAAGTCGGCGAGAAACTTCTCAATGACCAATTCCGCGCCCATACCGTGGAACGGCGTTACCTCGCAATTGTCCGAGGGATGCCAAATCAACAGCGCGTTGAAAGTTGGTTGGTCACCGACCGAGGCGATGGCCGGCGCGGCAGCGGCCCGGCAGGCGAAGGCCAACGCGCGGTCACGCATGTTCGCATCGTGGAACGTCTTGGCCAACTCACGCTTGTGGAGTGTCGATTGGAAACGGGGCGCACCCACCAGGTGCGCATTCATCTTGGCGAGATGGGCTGCCCGTTGGCCGGTGAACGCATCTATGATCGACCGGTAAACGGGGCACCACTTCCCGATACCAGCGGTGCGAAACGTTTCGCTCTCCATGCCGCCGTCATCGGATTCAAACACCCCAACACAGATCACTTGATGAAATGGGAATCGCCGTTGCCCGACGACATGCAACAACTTATCGCGCGGTCACGTCTTCAAGATGCCTAGCTCTTTGCCAACCTGGGCAAATGCCGCTGCAGCCTGGTCGAGTTGCTCATCGGTGTGGGCGGCCGACACTTGTACGCGAATCCGCGCCTGGCCATGCGGCACCACCGGGAAGCTGAAGCCAATCACATAAATACCCATATCCAGCAAACGATCAGCCATTTTCGATGCTAATGCCGCGTCGCCGATCATTACTGGCAGAATTGGCGATTGCCCTGGCTTCACGGTGAATCCCGCCGACGCGAAGGCCGTACGTAGCTTCTTCGTGTTGGCATTCAGTCGCTGTCGCAAGTCCGCGCTGCGGTCCACGATTTCGAATGCCCGGCCGGCCGCCATGGCAATGGAAGGCGTGAGTGCATTCGAGAACAAATAAGGTCGCGACTTCTGCCGCAAGTAGTCCACCACTTCTTGCGATCCTGTGGTGAAGCCACCGACCGCACCGCCGAGGGTCTTGCCCAGCGTGCTGGTGATGATGTCGATGCGCGACAAACACCCAAGTGCTTCAGCAGCACCGCGACCGGTACTACCTAGATGGCCAGTGCCATGCGACTCGTCAATCATCACGACGGCGTCATATTTATCGGCGAGAGCGCAGATGGCAGGTAGCGGGGCCAGGTCACCATCCATTGAGAACACGCTATCGGTGGCAATCATTTTCACGCGGCGGCCGGCAGCTTCCTTCAGGCATCGCTCGAGGTCACCCAGATCGGCGTGTTGATAGCGCAGCCGCTGAGCTTTGCACAAGCGAACGCCGTCGATGATGCTGGCATGATTCAACGCATCGCTGATAACGGCATCATCTTCGCCGAGAATGGTCTCGAATAAGCCGCCGTTGGCGTCAAAACACGACGTGTAAATAATGGCATCGTCTTTGCCGTGAAACGAGGCGATCTGACGTTCCAGATCACGGTGCAACGTCTGCGTGCCGCAGATAAAGCGCACGCTGCTCAGGCCATAGCCGAACTTACCCAGACCGTCACGAGCGGCTGCGACAATCTCCGGATGGTTCGCTAGGCCCAAATAATTATTGGCGCAGAAGTTGACGGCGTCGCGGCCATTCACTCGGATGGAAGCGCCTTGCGGTGATTCGATCAGGCGCTCGCGCTTTTCCAGACCCTGCGATTTCAAGTCGGCCAGTTGGGTGCGAAGGATCGTGTTAAGCGCGTCGGCGGCCATGAGTGTATGCTCCTTTGCAAGCCATGATATTCAAAGATCGCGGCGAATCCGCGTTCGTTAGATCTTCGTCACGTTCCGCAAACCCGGCAATGAACTCCCGCCGGGCGTATTACTCGGCAACGTCGAGTGCGCTCGCGACTTCCACAAAAGCGATTCGATGCAAGACTGTAGCGTGAAATAGCTGATATGCTGTAACATTGCCCCCATTTGAACGGACTTATTGCGTTTCATGTCGAACTCGACGATGATGCTGCTGTTTGCCCTGGAGATCACAGGGCTGTTGCTGCCCACGCTCTTAAATTGGGACAAGAGCCAGCGGAGCTTCGTCCTGGCGATCCGCAGCTTGTGGTTGCACAAGTTGCGGGCGATGCTTTCCGTGACCGGCATCATCATCGGCACTGGGGCAGTCATCGCTTTGATGGCATTCGGCGAAGGCTCTATGCATGAAGCGTTGGCCGATATCAAGCGACTTGGTGCGACCAATGTTATCGTCCGCTCGGTCAAGCCGCCCGATGAAGGCAACACCTCGCGCCGTTCATTCATTGCCATGTACGGGCTGACGCTGGAAGACTACGAGCGCTTTCTCACCATTCCGGACATTTCCTGCCGCGTGCCGATGAAGGTGTTCATGACCGAGGCGCGTTACTTAGAGAAGATGGCCCACTCACGGCTGGTCGCCACCGGGCCGGCTTACACCGAAGTACACCAATTGGAGTTGAGCGCTGGCCGGTTCATCAATGACGACGATGAACACAAGATGAACAATGTGGCCGTACTCGGCAGCGAGCTGGCCAATGACCTGTTCCCCTTTGGCGATGCGATGGGCCAAACCGTCCG
>JANLTA010001008.1:0-2583 GCA_031362705.1 Gemmataceae bacterium
GGCTGCCTGGCCATGATCGCGCCGATCTTCGCCGGCCCGCTGGCAATCACGCTCGTCGGTTTGCTTCTGATCGTGTGCGGCGCACTGGAGATGTTCGAGACGTTTCGCTTGCCGGATGAATCGAGCCAGCGCTCGGCTTATGTCAGCGGCGTGTTGTCCATACTTGTCGGCATTTTGCTTCTGAACAATCCTAAAATCGTCTTCGGCGGACTGGGCCTGTTCTTTGGCGGATCATTTCTGATCGATGGAGTCAACAAGATCATTGCCGCCTGGAGGGCGAGAACTCGCGAATCATATTCACATTGGACCTTCGTTGCCGCCGTCGTGAACGTGTGTCTGGGTCTGGTGCTCATCACCGGCTGGCCGTTTTCCGGTGTGCGTATCATCGCGGTGCTGGTGGGCATCCGCATGTTGACTGCCGGCTGGGCGATGATGCTCGGGCGGGAAAAACCGGCTCCAGTAAGACATGTCGTCGAAGGGCATCCTGACCGCCGGCTGAACTTGCCGGCCCATGCCGAGTTTACCCGGCTTGATGAGGTCCTGAATACGGAAGACAAGAGCCGCCGGGCCATCGAAGCCTATTGGTGTTGGATGTTCATCGTGCTGTTTTTCGCAATTCACATCGGCAGAATGAACGTGGAATGGAATCTGGTCGGATTGACCGCGCCGCTGTTTGCGGTCTTGGGCGACGTGGCCACCGCATTGATCTTCGCCTTCGGCATGATTCTGCCGTCGCGACTGGCATTGCGCAAGCTGACACGCATGCCGGAGCGCCATGGCTGGAAGAATGCCCTCGCTCGAATCGACCAAGGGCGGAAAGCAGGACTGACGGGCAAACTGTACCAGGCGTGGTTGATGTATCGGCTGCGATTTTCGCGACGCTTCGCGCAGATGTGCCACTCGCCCAGGGCGGCGCTGCGCTGGGGCATGCAGGTGGGATTACCGGCGACGGCCATCCTGATTGCTGTGAATCCCATTTGGGGTCTCAATTGGTTTTTCAACAGCGAGGCCTGGACCACCGGCCTGTGGAATCGCTGGGCCGAGGCACGCACCGACACCTGGCGCGAGAACATGATCGAAGCGGTCGGCATCACATATCGGGACAAGAACATTCCTGCCGCCCGGTTGTTTGACGTTTCTCCCGAAGGTGTCAACGGCCGCGATGACTTCAGCTTTCTGGTGCTGGGCGATACGGGCGAAGGGGGCACCGCTCAGCATTCTTTGCGGGACCAATACCTGTCCCTGGGTCAACGACCGGATGTCAAGTTCCTGGTCATCTCCTCCGACGTGATCTACCCCGATGGAGCGATGAGCGACTACGAGCCCAAGTTCTATTTGCCGTTCAAGGGCTTCACGAAACCGATCTACGCCATCCCGGGCAATCACGATTGGTACGACGCGCTCGAAGCATTCGCCGCCAACTTCCTGGAACCTGACGCTGCCCGGGCCTGCATGCTCTCGCGGGTGAAAACCGACGGCCACTTGACCACGACCACGGAAGGCCGCATCGACCGGTACATCCAGCAAGCCGCCCGGTTACGCCAGGACTACGGCGTCAGCAGTGGGTTCCAACGTGGCCCGTTTTTCGAAGTGCAGACGGATCGCTTTGCGCTGATTGCCGTCGATACCGGCGTCTTGAAAAGTGTCAACAGCACACAGTGGACGTGGCTCAAAGATTCACTGGAGCGTGCCAAAGGAAAGTCAATCATGGCGATCCTTGGCCATCCACTCTATGCGGGCGGCCGCTATCAGGGTGGCACGGATCCCGCAGCTGCTGCCGACTTGTTTGCGGACAACGGCATCGAGCCGTTCAGCGCCATCCATCGGCTTCTCAAGGAACACAACGTGGAAATCGTAATGGCAGGCGATACCCACTACTTCGAGCACTACGTGGAAAGATACGAATCATCAGGCAGTTCGCGCACCATGCAGCACTTCGTCAACGGCGGCGGCGGCGCGTACATCAGCATCGGCACGCCGCTCGATTGGCCCCGGCAACCCGCCGTCCCAGATTGTGCCTTCTTTCCGCGAACCGATGTCGTCACCGCGAAGCTGGACCGCGATACTCCCACCTGGAAAAAGCCCCTCTGGCTTTGGGCCAAACACTTCCGTGCTTGGCCCGCCACGGTTGAAACCACCGCGGCCGCCTTTGACTATAGCCGGACTCCGTTCTTCCAGAGCTTCATCGAAGTCCGCGTCGAGAGCGCAGCCAATCGAGTTCGACTGATTCCTCACGGAACGAATGGCCCGTTACGTTGGAAGGAGTTCCAGACCTTCGGTTCCGTTGTGCCTGCCGGTAAAGTCGATAACGACGTTGTGGAATTCGTCATTGCCATGCCCCAGCGCCAGTAGCGCTGACTGGTTGAAGGGACTGTCACACGTTTTCGGCATTTTCCTGACACCGGTATTCCACTATATGATCGAAAAGTACTCGAATCCGGCAGCGCCTGTGACACCAATGGGACACGAACATGCCGGATGCCGAACTGCCGCCGCCGCCGTCAACTGATCTGGTCACACTGGCCAACGAAAAAGCCTCGATGGACGTCGTCGCCCAATCCATTCTCGGATTGTGGGAAGTCG
>JANLTA010001014.1:0-2980 GCA_031362705.1 Gemmataceae bacterium
CGACTTCCATCGGTTGTGCGGTCACGCGCAGGAGTCGGTACGATTGCTGGCCGATCTGCACTTCCTCGATCGCTTCGGCTTTTCCGTTGACTTTGACGATGGAATTGACCGTCGGTTCGTACATGAGGTAGTCGAAAGTGGTTCCCGGGGCCGGCTTAAGTTTGCTGACCATGCGCAGCTCGCCCCACATGCCGACGACGGCCGGATCCCAGGCAATGCGCTTATCAAACTTCATCTGCCCTTCGGCCTTCGTGTGCAGTTGATTGCCGTTAACGACGCCGCGCACCACCGTTTGCGAGTTCTTGGAGTTCTGTTGGCTCATGAAGGTGCCGACCACCTTGCCGTCCGCGGACTCATCGGTGCCTGTCTCGGCCTGGATGGTTGCCACGTCTCCAAATCTCCGGACAGTCAACACGAGTTGCCGGGAAGCACGCAGCGCTTTCTGATTCGGTGCCACTTCGATTTCGCGGACAGTGTCGTGGAAATAGCCGGCACGGACACCGTCAAACGATGCAGTCATCCATGATTCGTAGATTAAATTGCCTGTGTTGGGCTTGGGAGTGCCCAAGGCTTCTTGAGCGGACACGTGGGTTCCGAACAGCACCACCGCGATTGAAAACCAGCGCGACATGAAACGATCTCCACGGCAAATGCACGCACACGTCGGCCATGATACCCGAACTGTAAGGCCCGCCAACGGCAAAACCGTAGCGATCGGCGAGAATGGGCATTTCAGGAAGCGTGCGCAAGACGTGACCGTTGGGCAATGTCCGCTCAAAGCGACTTCGGGGGGCTTTCCTTCCGCGTAGAATGTGACGCCCCGCCAGCGAACTCGACGCTGGCCGGGTATATTTGAATTCCGAGCAAGCCCCATCGCCAAGAGGCACCCCGTGAACGGCCGACAAACGCTGAAATCGACGCCACAGACCGGAATCGTCTGCTGGCCCGACGCGGTGAGGCCAGCGCAGGATGTGCAACTCAAAGCCATCGCCGGCTACCGGGCAGACATTTACTACAACCCACTCACCGGTCGCCGCCTGTCCGCCCTGGCTATCGCGGCAGATAAAGACACGATCTTCGACCTATTTCTGGATCTGTTACGGCCGCTCGGCCCGACTGTAGATGTGATCCTGGAATCGAGCCACTTCCGTTCCGATTCCAAGCACCGCGACTACCGCCGGCTCGGCATCGATACCTCAGTCTTGTCGAGCTACATGTGCGAGTTTGAAGACCTGATGAGCGACGACGGGTGTACCGGGGTCGCGGTCATCTCGACACGCGGCCCCATCGAAGTGCAGTTTGACGAACACAAAACCATCGTTGTCTATGCCCCGAAGCGCCGGCACTTTCGCAATATCTGTCAGCAGTTTGGCCTGGCTCGCCGTGATGATCTAGTTTTGGTTTCAGAAGTTCGCCACGTCCACCACAGCAATCCCGAATACGCCATGATGTTCCGCGACCTGACCGTTCGCCTGAACATGTCTCGCGATCCAAATTGATCGCAGCTTAACGGCAGCAACTCCCTGCACCCGAAAAAAACGTAACCGCTATCGCCAATATTGTGGCAGCAGCGGCGAATAACCTGGATACTGCGCTTCGGAGAACTTGTCATGACAGACTTTCTAACCCGCTTCAACGCCCGAGAAATCATGGGCCTGATAGCTGTTAGCGGGGCGTTTGCCACCGCCATTTTAAGCATTGCCTGGTGCTGGTTCATGTCGTGGCAATCCCACCGCCGGGAGCAGGCCCTCCTAAGCCTCAAACAGTCGATGATCGACCGAGGTTTTTCGCCCGGCGAGATTCAGCAAGTCACGGAAGCTGGAGCCAGCCCGTCCGCGGTTGCCAGCATCGTGTAGTGACATTTGTCGAATACGGCTTTCAAGCCTTCAGCGACTTCATGTCGATCACGAACCGGTATTTGACATCGCCTTTGATCATGCGCTCGTAGGCTTCGTTGATGCCTTGAATCGGAATCAGTTCGATGTCCGACACGATGCCCTGGTCCGCGCAGAAGTTCAACATTTCCTGCGTCTCGGGAATGCCACCGATTCCTGATCCCGCCAGCGAGCGTCGTGCGGTCAACAAGTTAAAGACCGACGGTGAAGGATGTGGATGCTCTGGCGCGCCGACCAGTACGAGGGCACCGTCGCGTTTCAGCAGCCCGATGAACGGGTCGAGGTTGTGCGCCACCGCCACGGTGTTCACGATCAAGTCAAAGCTGCGTTCATGTTTTTTCATTTGATCCGCGACTTTCGAGATCACCACTTCATCGGCTCCCAGTCGCTTGCCATCCTCGACCTTTGACGGCGAGGTCGTGAACAACACCGTATGAGCGCCAAACGCATGTGCGAATTTCACGCCCATGTGACCAAGCCCACCCAATCCGACGATGCCGACTTTCTTGCCGACGCCCGCGCCCCAGTGCTTCAGCGGCGAGTAAAGTGTGATCCCCGCACACAACAGCGGTGCCGTGCCTGCTGGGTCGAGTTTGCCCGGCACGTGCAGCACGAAGTGCTCGTTGACGACGATCCGCTCCGAGTAGCCGCCGTATGTCGTCGGTGCCGTCTTGTGCGGGTCCGGCGAGTTGTAAGTAAACACGGTTGCACCCGTGTCGCAATACTGTTCCAACCCCTCCTTGCAACTCGCGCATTTTCGGCATGAATCGACCATGCAACCCACAGCCGCCAGATCACCCGCCTTGAATCCGCTGACCTTCGCGCCAACCTTCGCTACTCGACCAACGATTTCATGACCCGGCACGCATGGGTATACCGTCGGCCATGCCGCCCATTCATTGCGAGCGGTGTGCAAGTCGGAATGACACACACCACAGAACAAGATGTCGAGCTCAACATCATTGGCCCCCACATCGCGCCTCTCAATACTGCCGGCCGCCAATCGGGCCTGGGGTGCTGATGCTGAAAATGCTCGGGTTGTGGTCATGGGTGCATCGCCCGTGATGTGAATGTTGAGAATGTGG
>JANLTA010001048.1:0-2465 GCA_031362705.1 Gemmataceae bacterium
ATGGCGAACTGGAGGAACATCATTGCGGACAGGTTGAGCCGGAGGCCAAAGCCCATCGGCGGAGCCGACGATGATGTGGGTGCAACAGAAGCCACGGGACCGCCCTCGAATGCTGTGATACGAGTTTGAGAGATTGTAAGACTAGGGCAGGGTGCGACCAACGCTGAATCTCGATTCCCCGTGCTATAATGTCGATGTCGCAAGGAGGTCTGCCATGCTGCGAATGATGTTGATGGTTTGCGTGATGTTGACGCCGGGCCAAGCGCCCAAGAGCGCTTCAAAAACCACGGAAAAAGTGGTCTCAGCAAGTGCAAAAGCCGAGAAGCCGGCGGCCGATGGCAGCCAGAAAGTCACCGTAACGGTCAAGATCGACAAGGATTACCACATCTACGCCAATCCCATTGGCAACCCGGACCTAGATGCCAACAAATCGGTGCTGACTTTTACCGGGGCCGACGTGGTGAGCGTCGATTATCCCAAGGGCAAGACGGTCGTTGACAAGGTGCTGGGCGACTACATTACATACGAAAAAGAAATCACGATCACGGCCAAGATCAAACGCAAAGCCGGCGCGACCGGCAATGTCGAGGCAAACCTGAAATGCGTGGCGTGTACCGACAAATCATGTTTGCCTGTCGGTACGGTCAAGGCAAAAGTGGACATGCCGTGAAAATATGGGCATCGCCCGAACGAAGGAGTCTACTATGGAAGTGGAATTGAAGTACTGCTCACTCTGAAATTATGAGCCGCAGGCCGTCAGTTTGACGGCAAAGTTGTTGGATAGCTTGAAGCAGAAAATCACCGGCTACCGATTGGTGCCGTCAGGCGGCGGGTGCTTCGAGTTGACTGTAAATGGCGAGTTGCTTTACTCGAAGCTCAAGACAGGCGTGTTTCCCGACGAAGGTGAGATGTTGTCAGCGGTGTCCAAGCGGATGAAGGCGTGATTGTTACTCTTGCCGGGGTCGACTATGCCACGAAACGGCTTCAAGTGGGGCACGCCAAAACTTGCCGCGCCACTTGGCGAACTGCATGCGTTTATTTCAGACGGTGCAATTACCGGTCAAGTTGCCTGATTTTCCACAACTTGTTTTCCCGTAGCGAGTTGCATTTATGAGAAAAAATCGTTTCATTCCATTTAATTCTTCTGGAGAGGGCACCCCCTTCCGCCTGGAACAAACGTTTCGGGGTCAAAGACCCTGGCAATAGCTTGTTGGCTGGTTGCAATCGCACGTCTTACAATGCTCCAATACTCATCTCGCCCTGTTTTGAGGCCCGACCGTGGCCGATGAATTCATTGTTTCCGCGTGTCCCGAATGTGGCACGACTTATCGACTGAAGCCGGACATGTACGGCAAGCGCATGCGGTGCATGGAGGTCGATTGCCGTGCCGTGTTTCTTGTCGAGTCGCCCACCAAGCCGGAACTGGTTGCGACCGCATCGACGACGCCGCCAACTGCCCTTGCCATGCCCATTGATGAACCGGCACCCGTATTCGATTGGCGCGATGCTCCGCCGCCAGTCTCCGGCAACGACGACGATGATGCGCCGGCTTTGGAAAACCCCAGACGGCATCCGGTGGTTGACGATCGACCGCTTCCAGTTCCTGCCGCGCCGCTGTTTCCCGATGTGGCACCGAAAAAAAGCTCGCGGCGCATGTTGGTCATCGCGCTCGGCGTATTTGTTGTGGGTGGAATTGGGTGGGGCGTTACGACGATTGTGCAGCGTTTTGCCCGCGCCGAAGAGCGGCTAGTTGACGAAGCGACGCAGGCATTCGCCAAGGATGAGTTCGGCAAGGCGGCCGACCGATATACGGCACTGGCAACTGAATATCCCCGGGCAATTCGCATCGGTGAGTATCGTTTTTTAGCCGAGCTGGCCAAGGTTCGGCGACAAGCCACGCTCGTGCCGCCTGCCTCGGAAGATGCGTTAACCGCCGTCACCCAATTCGTCCGCGAACACGAAAGTGGGCCGTTTCTGAAAGATAAGCGAGCCGATGTTTATGTGTCCGCGCTCAAAACGCTGGATGATCTGGTCAACGAGGGCCGGGAACTCATTGCTGACAAAAAACCAGAGCAGGCGGCCGCCAAGGAGAAACTCGCCAGACAAGCTCTGGCACTGGTTGAGCGCTATGCTCCATCCGGCACTCCGGTTGCTTCATCCAAACAAAAAGTGGACGAGTTGGCGTCGGCACTGAATGTCGAAAAGGCCAGGGCCGTCGCCAAGGACGAGATCTTTAAGTTATTGCGGCTAGCTCGACCCGATGTTGAGGCAGCGCAGGAGTTGATCCGACGCGCCGGCTTCGCCAACGATGCAGCGATCAAGATCGAATTAGCCCGCGCGACAGAAAAACTGCGCGGCTTAGTCGTTTACATCGAGAAACACCAAGCGGCCGAAACGAGCTGCAAGATAGCATCTTCGGGCATTCTGCCGGGGCCAAAGACGTCAGGCCCAGGATTGCGCATCCC